>NZ_JAZHLJ010000017.1:0-67122 GCF_036549495.1 Aurantimonas sp. C2-5-R2 | reverse complement strand
AGGCAGCTGCGCCGACCTTTGACGGGCTTTACTCCGGGGAATGGGCGCACCCCACATTTAGTGGGCGTGGGTAACAACCGGATAGGCAAGACCTGAGCCTCCCCATGTGAGGCCACAAAGCGTTGAGTACAGGCGCTTGGGTCGCGACGACTGTCCCGATCGAGAGGATAGTAAAGCCGACCTGAAGATTGATTGTCATGAACCCCGACGTCTTCCTCGCGCTGCTGGCCTTTGCCTTCGTGGCCTCGATCACGCCCGGGCCGAACAATCTGATGCTGCTGGCGTCGGGCGTGAATTTCGGCTTTTGGCGGACCTTCCCGCACATGTGCGGCATCGCCGGCGGGTTCTGCCTGTTGCTGCTGGCGGTCGGATTTGGGCTCGGCGCGTTGCTGGCAGCTTATCCGCCACTCCATATCGCACTGAAGCTCGCGGGCGGTGCCTACCTCCTGTTTCTGGCCTGGAAGATCGCGACGACCCGCCGAATGAGTGAGGGGAAGGGTGGCGAGCGGCCGATGACCTTTGTCGAGGCGGCGGCGTTCCAGTGGGTCAATCCCAAGGCCTGGGTGATGGCGATCACCGCGATGGCGATCTACACCGATCCCGCGCGACCGTTCCTCTCGGTCGTGCTCGTTGCCGCGGCCTTCACCTTGGTCAACTGGCCGAGCGTGTCGACCTGGGCGGGCTTCGGGGTGATGCTCAAGCGCTTCCTCGCCGATCCAGCGCGGCTGAAATGGTTCAACATCGCGATGGGGGTGCTCCTGGCGCTGACCCTGGTGCCGATGCTGTTGTGACCAGGCATATTGCGAGGAAAGCGCGGCAGGCTTAGCTTTAGGCCATGAGCCATTCGCACGACGATGACGCCCACCATCATGGGCATGCCCACGACAATGATCTCGACCCGATGACGGCGCGGGTGAAAGCGCTGGAAACGATCCTGACCCGCAAGGGGCTCGTCGACCGGGACGCGATCGACGCGATCATCGAAACCTACGAGACCAAGGTGGGGCCGCGCAACGGCGCGCGGGTGGTGGCGAAAGCCTGGGCCGATCCACGATTCGAGGCGTGGCTGCGCGAGGATGCGACGGCCGCGATCGCCTCGCTCGGCTTCACCGGCCGGCAGGGCGAGCACATGCGCGCGGTATTCAACACGCAGGCAACGCACAACCTCGTCGTCTGCACGCTTTGCTCCTGCTACCCGTGGGCGGTGCTCGGCCTGCCGCCGGTCTGGTACAAATCGCCGCCCTATCGCTCCCGTGCCGTCATCGACCCTCGTGGGGTGTTGGAGGAGTTCGGTGTAAGCCTCTCGCCGGACGTCAAGATCCGGGTGTGGGATTCGACCGCAGAGATGCGCTATCTCGTCGTGCCGATGCGGCCGGCCGGGACGGACGGACTGGAGGAGAACCAACTGGCCGATCTGGTCACGCGCGACGCGATGATCGGGACGGGGCTCGCCGTCGCGCCGGAATCGATCAGCGGTGCGGGCCAGTGAACGGCCCGCAGGATCTCGGCGGCCAGATGGGGTTCGGCCCGGTCGCCCCAGAGACGAACGAGCCGCTGTTTCACGCCGATTGGGAGAAGCGTGCGCTGGGGTTGACCGTTGCGGCGGGAACGCTCGGCGCCTGGACGATCGACGAAAGCCGCCATGCGCGCGAAAGCCTGCACCCGGCGGATTATTACGGCTCGAGCTATTACGAGATCTGGACCAAGGCGCTTGAAAAGCTGCTGCTGCGCCATGGTTTCGTCACAGAGGACGAACTCGATCGTGGCGAGCCGCTCGTCGATGCGCCGACGCCGAAGCGCGTGGTCTCAGGCGCCGACATGCCGGCGGTGCTAGCCAAGGGCGTTCCGGTCGACCGGCCGGCGATCACGCCAGCCAGATTTGCTGTCGGCGACAGGGTGCGCACCATCGAGATGCATCCCACCGGCCACACGCGGCTGCCGCGCTATGCCCGTGGCCGCGTCGGGCGGGTCGACTCCGTCCACGGCGTCCATGTGTTTCCGGACACCGACGCGCATGGCAAGGGGGAGGCGCCGCAATGGCTCTACACCGTCGCCTTCGACGGTCCGGCGTTGTGGGGCAGGGATGGCGATCCGGGACTGACCGTCTCGATCGACGCCTTCGAAAGTTATCTGGAACCGGTGCCGCACGATGACGAATGACGCTCCCGAGCGTTTCGCCGAGCCATGGCAGGCGGAAGTTCTCGGACTGCAGGTCGCGCTCGTGGAGAACGGCGTTTTCACCGCCGCCGAATGGGCCGAAGCACTCGGGCGAACGCTGCACGCGTCGGACGCGGCCGAGGACGGGTCCGATTACTATCCGCGCTTTCTCGGCGCGCTCGAAGGGTTGCTTGCCGAAAAAGGGCTGACGGGCACCGCAGAGGTCGAGGGGCTGGCCGCCGCCTGGCGCCGCGCCGCGCGGGCGACGCCGCATGGCCAGCCGATCGTGCTGGCAAACGATCCGGAGGGGCGTGGCCGGACGGAATAGGGCGGAGGGGCCGGGCAAAGACGTCGAAAGACGAGAGTGCGCGTCGATTTGTCGTTGCCGTGTCGCCCCGAATCCTGCCATTTGCCCCCATGAAGCTCTCACCCCAGCAGGACGACGCGCTGAAGGCCGTCGCGCAATGGCTGGAAGACGGCGATCAGCCGATCTTCCGCCTGTTCGGCTATGCCGGCACCGGCAAGACGACGCTGGCGCGCCATTTCGCCGAAGGCATCGATGGCTCGGTGCAGTTCGCCGCCTTTACCGGCAAGGCGGCGCAGGTGTTGCGGTCGAAGGGCGCCAAGAGTGCCCGTACGCTGCATTCGCTGATCTACCGGCCGCGCGGCGAGGAGACCGTCGCCGACGAGGCGAGCGGGACGTCGCGAGTCTCGCCGACCTTTTCGCTCAATCGCCAGAGCCCGGTCGCCAAGGCCAAGCTGGTCATCGTCGACGAATGCTCCATGGTCGACGAGGCGCTCGGGCGCGATCTGATGTCCTTCGGCACGCCGATCCTCGTGCTCGGCGATCCGGGCCAGCTTCCGCCGGTCTCGGGCGGCGGTTTCTTCACCGAGGCCGAGCCCGACTTTCTATTGACCGAGATCCATCGCCAGGCGCGTGACAATCCGATCATCGAACTCGCCCTGCATGTCCGCGAGGGCAAGGAGCTGATGCATGGCGACTGGGGGGCCGCCAAGATCATCGGCAAGCGCGATGTGGAAACCGACAAGGTGCTCGCCGCCGATCAGGTTCTGGTCGGCACCAACCGGACGCGACGGCGCTACAATGCGCGACTGCGCGAGTTGAAGGGCTTTGAGGGTCCGCTGCCGATGGCCGGCGACAAGCTTGTGTGTCTGCGAAATGATCCGCCGAAGGGGCTGCTCAACGGCTCGCTCTGGCAGGTGATGACCGCCGCGCGCGAGACAGCGAAGCCCGGCGTCAATCTCATCGTCAAGCCGGACGACGACGACATCGACCAGGGCGCGGCGAAGATCCGGCTCTTGAAGGCCGCCTTCGAGGATCCGGACGCCGACATTCCCTGGGCGACCAAGAAGCGCTTCGACGATTTCGACTTCGGCTACGCCCTGACCGTCCACAAGGCGCAGGGCTCGCAATGGAACGACGTCGTCCTGTTCGACGAAAGCTGGGCCTTCAAGGAAACCCGTGAGCGCTGGCTTTACACGGCGATCACCCGCGCGGCGGAGACGCTGACGATCGTCAAGTAAATGGACGCCCGGTCGCGAAGGCGGACGGCCAAGCGACATGAAAAAAGGCCCGTGATCCGGTGATCGCGGGCCTTCTTGCTGATTGGGCTGTCGTCGGGCCGGCTCAGCAGCCCGCCGCTGACAGGAAGGCGCTGCGGTCTTCGACCTTATCGAGCGTGACCACGCAGCCATCGCCGAGATCGATCGCACCGCCGGTTTCCACCTGCTGCCGATCGCCCCCGATCACCTGGAGCGTCGCGCCTGAGTCGCTGACCGCCGAGACGAAGATTTTCTTCTCGCCGAACGTCGCGGTCTGGCCGGTCGTCAGGCCGGATGCCGAACCGGCCGTGTCGCCGCCTGTCGGAGCCGCCGGTTCATCGGCGGCGGGTGTCGTGGCTTCGCCGGTGTCAGCGGCCGGCGCAGCCTCTGCACCGTTGTCCGCTGCATCGGGGGGCTGTTCTTCGGCAGTCGGGGCCGCCGTCTCGGCGTCCGCCGCGGCGGAGGGTTGCGCGCCATCGCTCGCGGCTGCTGCCTGGCCTTCGCTGGAATCGCCGCTCGCGCAACCCTCAGCGGTCAATTGCACCTGACCATTCTCGATACCGGCGACGGTCACCATGCAGCCATTGCCGGCGTCGAGCGCCGAACCGGTCGCGACCGTCTGGCGGCCCTTGCCGGCGACGAAGAGCGAGGCGTCGCTCTCGCCAATGGCCGAAACGAAGACGCGGGTGTCGCCGAAGACGGCCGTGCCGCCCGTCGGCACGCTGGCGGAGTTGCCGTCACCGCTTTGCGAGGCGCTAACGGGTTCGGCCGGCTGCTGGCCTTCCGGCTGGGCTGCTGGAGTAGCGGGCGCCTCAGTGGTCTGCTGCTGCTCTGCCGGCGCTGCTGCCTGGGCGTCAGTCTCCGGAGCCGGCTGTTCACCGCCGGTCGAAGCTGCTTGCTCGCCATCCGTGGGGGCCGTTTCGGTGGCGGCTCGCGCGGCCTGTTGGCCATCGGCGGGAGCTTCCGGCGCCGTTGCCGCCTGCGGCGCACTCTCGGCCGACTGCTCGCACCCTTGCGCGGCGAGGTAGGCCGCGCCGGCAGTAACGCCGGCGACGCTGACCTCGCAGGTCTCGCGGACCTTGATTGCCTCGCCCGTCGCGACCTCCTGGTTTTCGCCATCGCTGACGACCAGGGTCGCGCTGCCGTTTTCGACCGAAATCGCCGTCAGCCGCACAGTGTAGCCTCCGAAGATCGCCGCCTGACCGGGCAGGAGGATGGCGCCGGACGCGCCGATCTGTTCTGCCAGCGCCGCAGGATCGCCGCCGGGTGTCGCCGTCGTGGCGGCCACCTCGGAGGGCGACGGCTGCGGCGTGCCGCTCGCAATCCGCTCTTCGAGGCTCTTCAGTTGGGTCGCAATTTCGTCCAGCTTGGCGGCCGCGCCGCCGGCGGCCTGGCCGGCCTGTTCCTGGACGGCCTGCGTGATCGCGTCGGTGCGGCTCTGCAGTTCGTTCGTCAGCTGGTCGAAGCGCAACCCCAGCGCGTTGACTGCTTCCGTCGCCGCGGTATCGCCAGTGTCGGGGGCCGGTTCGGAGAGGCGAGTGCTCAACGCGTCCACGTTGGTTTGGATTTGACCGATCGGGGCCTTCAGCTCCTCGATTTGCCCCGCCATGGTTTCGCTGGCTTCATCGAAGTCGGGCGCCGCCCACCAGCCGACGATCAGGCCCACAAGGCCTGCGATCAGGATCGGGATAAATCTCGAGCCGCCCATCATGTCCTCCCACAGAACCATCGGCAAAACGCCGAGATTTCAGAATAGGGTCGGGAGCCCCCGGCCTGTCAATGCGAACAAGCGCAGTGGTGTCGCGCTGCACCCGAGCTCGGCGGGGAGCAGGGCACCAGTAGGGACAGCCTTCGTCTTCTATGCTACCGAGCCGGCAATAGAGCGCCAGTGCTTCCATCCGGACGCACAAAGGACGCTCTATCACTTTGGTTGAGCATCGGAATAATCCGAAAACCGGATCCACTTTTCGGTCCGATGCTCTAGCCGCCGAGCGAGACCGCCATGCCGACCGAACTGTCCGTCAATCTCAACGCCGTCGCCATGCTGAGAAACCGGCGCGACCTGCCTTGGCCGAGCGTGACCGCGCTGGGCCGGATCGCGTTGCAGGCAGGCGCGCACGGGCTGACGGTGCATCCGCGTCCCGACCAGCGGCATATCCGCTTTTCCGACCTGCCGGACATTCGCCGGCTGATCGATACGGAATTTCCCGGCGCCGAGTTCAATATCGAGGGCTATCCGACGCCGGAGTTCCTGGAACTCGTTCGCGCGGCGCGGCCGGAGCAGGTGACGCTGGTCCCCGACGATCCTTCCCAGCCGACCTCCGACCATGGCTGGGATTTCGTTGCCGCGGCGGCGTTTCTCAGGCCGATCGTGATGGCGTTGAAGGGCGAGGGCGCCCGGGTCTCGCTGTTCGCCGACCCCGAACCCGAAGCGATGGCGGCCGCCGCCGCAACGGGCTGCGATCGCGTCGAACTCTACACCGGCCCCTATGGCGCGACCCATGACGATCCGGACGCGGCGGCGCGCGAGATCGAGCGTCTCGGGCGTACCGCCGACGCGGCGCTGGCGACCGGTCTCGGAGTCAATGCCGGGCACGATTTGACCGTCGCCAACCTGCCGCCGCTGGTCGCGCGCATCCCCGACCTCGCCGAGGTCTCGATCGGCCACGGATTGACCGCCGACGCTTTGGAATTCGGTATGGCCGAGACCGTGCGCCGGTTTTGTCACGCCTGCGGGCAGGATGCCTGACCCGATGCTCTCGTGACGCAGGGCTTTCACAGGGCCATTGCCGACGTCCTTTCAGCGGGTGCTTGATCCCTGCCGCCATTGCCGCTAAATAGCCGTACCGTACGTTACGGTACGGCTGATGGGCAAGCGAACCACAAGCAGGACGGGTGGCGCGGGTGCAGACGATAGAGGATCTCGACAGCAACACGATGACGGCGCGCCAGCGCGACGTCCTCGATGCGACGCTCGGCCTCGTCGTGGCGGCGCGGCGTCCCTTGACCATGGCGGCGGTGGCGCGGGCAGCGAGCTGTTCCAAGGAGACGCTCTACAAATGGTTTGGCGACCGTGACGGGCTTTTGACCGCGACCGTCCGCTGGCAGGCGGCCAAGGTGCGCGGCGTTCCGGCCCGAACCGGGCGCGACACGCGCCAGCAGCTTCACTCCGACCTTGCCCAATTCGCACGCGACTGGCTGACGGTAATCTCCGGGCCGACCTCGGTCGCGCTCAACCGGCTCGCGGTCGCAGAAGCCGGCTCCCAGACCGCCGATCTCGGTGCGATCGTTCTGAACAATGGTCCGTTCGCGATGGCCCGGCGGCTGAAGCCGGCGCTGGCGGCCGGGCGCGCGGCCGAAATTCTTGATTTCGACGATGTCGATGCCGCCTTCCGGACCTTCTTCGGTCTGGTCGTGCGCGACGTCCAGATCCGACTTCTGCTCGGCGAACCGCTTGATTTGCGCCCTGCCGATATCGACCGCGACGCCAAGCGCGCCGCGGATCAGTTCTTCGCCCTTTACGGGGCGGACGAGAACCGGCCGATCGTGGCCGGAGACATCAACTAGGAGGACACGACATGCGCGTCTATTACGATCGGGATGCCGATCTCAATCTCATCAAGTCCCGCAAGGTTGCGATCATCGGCTATGGCAGCCAGGGCCGCGCCCATGCGCTCAATCTGAAGGATTCCGGCGCCAAGGACGTCGCCATCGCCCTGCGTCAGGGCTCGGCGACCGCCAAGAAGGCCGAGGCCGACGGCTTCAAGGTGATGACGGTGGCCGAAGCGGCCGGCTGGGCGGACCTGATGATGATGGCCGCGCCGGACGAACTGCAGGCCGACATCTACAAGGACGAGATCGCCGCGAACATTCGCGACGGCGCGGCGATCGCCTTCGCCCACGGCCTCAACGTGCATTTCGGCTTGATCGAGCCGAAGGACACGGTCGACGTGGTGATGATCGCGCCCAAGGGCCCCGGTCATACGGTGCGCGGCGAGTACCAGAAGGGCGGCGGCGTTCCGTGCCTCGTCGCGGTGCATCGCGACGCCTCGGGCAACGCCCTCGATCTGGCGCTGTCCTATGCTTGCGGCGTCGGTGGTGGCCGTTCGGGCATCATCGAGACCAATTTCAAGGAAGAGTGCGAGACCGATCTATTCGGCGAGCAGGTGGTCCTGTGTGGCGGCCTGGTGGAACTGATCCGGGCTGGTTTCGAGACCCTGGTGGAAGCCGGCTATGCGCCGGAAATGGCCTATTTCGAGTGCCTGCACGAGGTCAAGCTGATCGTCGACCTCATCTATGAGGGCGGCATCGCCAACATGAATTACTCGATCTCCAACACCGCCGAGTGGGGCGAATACGTCTCCGGCCCGCGCATCATCACCGCCGAAACCAAGGCCGAGATGAAGCGCGTCCTGAACGACATCCAGACCGGCAAGTTCACCAGCGAATGGATGCAGGAATACCGTTCCGGCATGGCCCGCTTCAAGGGGATCCGCCGCCGCAACGACGATCACCAGATCGAGGAAGTCGGCGAAAAGCTGCGCGGCATGATGCCCTGGATCAAGTCCGGCGCATTGGTCGACAAGGCCCGCAACTAGCTCGACCCGCGCCTATCGCGCCGAATCGAAGATCGGATGGCCGGGCAACGAGGTTGCCCGGCCATCGTCGTTTAGCGTTGCGAGAGGTGTCGTTCCTAGCCGAGCGGCGAACGGCCATGATCGACAATGTCAAAATGTCCCGGCCGGCTTCAGCATTTGCAAAGGACTGTCTGGGATAATTCCGCTTGCAGATTGTCCCGGAGGCCATCATGGCAGCGCTCCCAGAACTCGAACCCGATGGATCGGAACGCCGCGTCGCCCAGCGCATGCGGACGCTCAAACGCGCCAAGGTGATCTTCAACGGCGGCTTCTCGACCTTCGATTGCATCGTGCGCAATCTTTCGGCGACCGGGGCGCTGTTGACCATCGACGAAGCCGCGCACCTGCCGAAGGCGTTCGAAATTCGGGTCGGAGAAGACCAGCACGCCCGTCCCGCTCGCCTGGTCTACCGGCGGGCGATGTTCGCGGGAATCCGCTTTCTCGACATCGCGGATGAGCAGGACGACGACAGGGAGGCGGCCGTCGCGAGTCAGTCGGCGGCGTTGGACGAACTGAACTCGGTTCAACACGAATCGGCGTCGACCCCCGGCATCCGCCGGATCGAGCCCGAAATCCTTCCGCCGGCGCTCTCAAGCCTGTTCGCTTGGTCCAGGACCGATCCCGCGTCGTAGCATCGCGCCATGGCCCCTAGGGACCGCGGCATCTCTCGAAAACCGTGGCAACCGGTCCACAAACGGGTGGACAGGCTCTCGGGCGCTCTCTATATAGCCGCTACCGAACGCCTCGGCGTCGTGGGTGATTAGCTCAGTTGGTAGAGCAGCTGACTCTTAATCAGCGGGTCGTAGGTTCGAACCCTACATCACCCACCAAATATCTTCCTGGCGCCACCTGCTGGAACACGATCCTTGCGCGCTGGTGGATATTCCGCCCGTGAGACTAGCTACATGGGGCCTTGGTGCGTAATCCGCGTAGCGCAGAAATGGCTAAGAGGCCGTTTCGAAACCCTGCCAAGACCAGCCTCCATGGTTCACCCGGGACGCCCAAACCCGCGGAAATCGGGTATCATGTCATTGCGGAGCGNAGAGGCCGTTTCGAAACCCTGCCAAGACCAGCCTCCATGGTTCACCCGGGACGCCCAAACCCGCGGAAATCGGGTATCATGTCATTGCGGAGCGACCATCCGAGGGGCCTTTGAACCCGCCGCAGTGAGTTTCGAAACGGACTCTAAGGGACTTTGGGTCGTCGGTTTCACAGCTTTCGGCAGACCCGGTCATGCCAGCTGCTGTCTTCCTCGACGCGATGCTCGCATCTCGCCATCGCGGCCCGTAACGCTTTATATGACGCTCCGTCTTTTATGTCGTGATGCCGGCAATACACACATCGGGCACTCGGGCTCCCACCCCTCATTCGGCCGTGTCGTTGGGCGGATCGTCCGCTTGGAAGTGGAATGTAGACACGATGGGCAACGCGGAATATCGGCTATGGGCGATACAAAATTGCGAGTCGAGGACTTCGACGCCGCGATCCCCGACCTCGGCGGGATAGCGGCACGGACGGCTCGCATGCATGCCGCGGACGGGAAGCGGTTGGTTCACGAGCAATTTTAGGCGGCGTACCGAAAAGACGGGAGCGCAGCTTCGCTGGTTCCTCGGTAACGACTACGGGCGTTCCGTCGACCTCAAGAGGCGATACGACGGTGTCACAAGTTCTCCAAATGCGATGTCAGGCCAGGAACTCATTGAAAAAATATAGGATCGCCTGGCTGGAGCACGACACAACGTTCAAAGCGCGCGACAGTAACGGCTGCGGATTGTTCCGCGCCTTCAAGCTCGACGTGAGCGGTTCGGCCACGCATCACGTTGCTGACCTGCCGGGTAGGAGGTCGTGGGTCGCAGCATGAGCATCCCCAAGCTGAGGTCGAAAATTTTCGATGGGCTTTTTGCCATTTGGACGGCATCGTTCGCGATCGGGAGACTGGTATTGTGGGCAGCCGGATCACCTCCCGGACCCATTAGGGCGGCGACACGTCTATGGGTCCGCATGGCGCTGGTCGGACTGAAATATGTGGTCCGATTGCGGTATGTCGAATGCGGTCGGGAGTTCATTCCGCATGAGCCCTGCCTCATTATCTGCAACCATCAATCCACGTGGGAGACGCTTGCCTTTCTTGTTCTCGTCCCGAACGTCGCGATTATCGCGAAGCAGGAATTACTGCGAATTCCAATCGTGTCGTGGTATTTGAGAAAATCCCCGATGATCATCATTGATCGCGAGACAGGCGCAAGAGCCCTGAAGACCATGCTCGAACAAAGTCGGGCAGCGCTTGCCAGCGGCCGCTCGGTGCTCATCTTCCCGGAAGGTTCACGCAAGTCGGACGTGGAGCCGATCCGGTTCAGGCGCGGCGTCGAACTGCTTTACGCCAAGCTCGGCACCTCGGTCCTGCCAGTGGCGGTCAATTCGGGGAAATTCTGGGGCCCCGGCCAGCCCTATAAGCGAAGCGGTACGATCGTGGTTTCATACTTGCCACTTATTTCACCGGGCCATCCGCCCGCGGAATTCAGTCGCAAGGCCGAAGCGGCCCTCGAAGCGGAGCGGACGAGGATCGGCTAGACTCAGCGTTGTTGTCTCCCATGGCCGTCTCCGGCATCGGATCTGGATGGCCACATCCAGTCGCGGATTTCGGGCATGCCTTCGCCCTTGTCGACGATATAGGCGCGATGCGTCGCAAGTCGCTGGCGAAATTGCTGGGCCTCTTCCTCGCCCGCTGCTCCGCCGCGATCCGGCAGCCGCTCGATGGCGGTGATCGCCAGATGGAAGCGATCCAATTCGTTGAGCACGACCATGTCGAAGGGCGTCGTCGTCGTATGGACTTGCCGCGCGAAAGTGGAGAGCAGTTTTCCTTCGCAAAGGCGGGGAGAGGAGAACCAGGTCGTGCGAGCCCTTCAACGTCTCGAAGAAGGAAATCTCACGGGATTCTGCTTCGAATACGACGGACTTCATTGCTGTGTGTCTCCGGGATGTTCTGACGCGGTCGTTGCATCGACGTCCGGCCGGTCATCCGGATCGGGTACCTCCGCTAGCGAGACTGGCCGCCAGCCGCCATGGGTGACCTCGCAGGAAAATTCCAGGACGGCGCCGGCCTTGAACGGATACACTTGGTTTCGGACGCCGATTTTTCCCGGGCCGTGCCATCCATGTGGCGCGGAGACGGTCAGTCTGTCGCAGCCGACATCGAGATTGAGCCAATCGCCCCGATAGAGCAGCTTCAGGCGCAAGCGTTGCAGCTTCGTCGGTAGGCATGGACTGATCCACAGCGTGTCGTCGCGAAATTCCAGCGCCGTCTGGCCACGCTCGACGAGGTCGACCGTGCCGGCCATTGCGCCGAGATGGATACCCTCGGCGGTCGTGCCGCCCTGGATGTCGGAGATATCGCTTTCGAGGGCCGTCACGAAGAGATCCCAGGATCGGCTCCGGTCGCCGCGAGCGAGAACCCAGGATTGAACGACCCGGCTCAGCGTCGAGCCGTCCGATGTGCGCCGGACGTAGTAATCGATATTTTTTTGGATCGCGTCCGGCTCGAACGGATAGCCGAGCGACGTGATCAGTTCGTGCAGTTCGTCGTAGGAGAACAGGTAGAACAGCATCAGGACGTCGGGCTGCTTCGAGGCCTTGTAGCGGTTGACGGTGTCGCCTTCCGCTTCCAGGATTCGGTCGAGCCGGTGAATGTCGGAATATTTCTCGCGATAGACCTCCCAGTCGAGCTCCTCAAGTTCCCCGTAGCCTTCGAACTGGGCGATAATCCCGTCCTTGAGGAACACCAGCCGCATCTTGCGGGCGATGTCGTTCCAGTGGTTGGTTTCTTCGGTTGTTAGCCCAAGCAGGTGTTCGAGTTCGCGACGGCGTTCGACCCCGACGTGATCGAGAACCTCCGCGGCGCGGCGCAGAACCCAGACCGCCATCACATTGGTGTAGGCGTTGTTGTCGAGGCCGGGCGTGTCTCGCCACGGATAGCGGTCGTGGAACTCGTCCGGTCCCATCACGCCGCCAATCTGGTAGCGGCCGGAGGCTTCGTCGTAGGTCGCGATACTCGCCCAGAAGCGGGCGATTTCGATCAGCATCTCGGCGCCGTACCAGGACAGGAACGCAAGATCCCCGGTCGTCTGCCAGTAGCGCCAGACATTGCACGCCACGGCGGCGCTGACATGGCGCTGAAGATGGGTGTTGTCGGGTGTCCAGCGTCCGGAACGCGGGTTGAGATGCAGGGTCTGGGTTTCCTCGCGCCCGCTCGAGCCGCTCTGCCAAGGATACATCGCGCCGCGGTAACCTGCCCCGCGCGCCAGCCGACGTGCTTCGGGCAGCCGCCGATAGCGGTAGAGCAAGAGCGCCCGGCTGATTTCCGGCAGGTGAAAGTTCAGGTACGGCAGGATGAACAGCTCGTCCCAGAAAATATGCCCCCGATAGGCTTCGCCGTGCAAGCCGCGCGCCGGCACACCGGCATCGAGATCAACCGTGTTGGGGGAGACCGTCTGTAGAAGGTGGAAGACATGCAGCCGCAGGATCATCTGCGTGCGCGAGCCCTGATCGATGGCGATGTCGCAGCGGTTCCATAAAGCGCGCCATGCACGCCTGTGAGATTCCAGAAGCATGTCGAAGCGCTCGGCTTGTTCAAGCGCCTTTAGCGCGGCCTGGCGCGGCTCGGAGATCGCCCGGTCCCGCGAGGTGAAGACCGCCACCGTCTTTTCAATCGTGACGGATATTCCTTCCGCGACCGCGAATCTCAGTTCCTGTCCGACATAGCCCTCTTCCTCGTGGCTCTCGCACGCGACGGTGAGCGCATCGTCGCCCTCGAAAATCCGTGTGCGCGCCGCTTCCGCGATCCGCAGGCGCGACTGGCTCGTCTCGGCGGTGAGCAGCATGCCGTCATCTCCCAGCACTTGCGTCTCAAGCGGCACGAGGTGCTTGCTGGCGAGTGGGCCATAGCGCTCGACGCCGCCATTGATGACGCGCCCGTCCAGGGCGGTCCGCACGACAAGCTGGCCCGACCAATTCTCCGGGAGTAGCGTGATCGCGATCGCCGCCAGATGCGGTCGTCCCATGTGGACCAGCCTGCGGCTGAGGAGGGACGTTTCGCGGCCATGGTCGTCGCGGATACGCACCTTGCGTTCGAGTACGCCGCCGCCGAGATCGAGCTCTTGCCGATAGGCGAGGATTTCGACGCGCCGCAGGTTGATCCAGTCGCCGTCCTCGGGGCGAAAGCGCAGTGGCAGCCAGTTCGGCAGATTGACGAGGTCCTCGTTCTCGACCATGCGGCCGGCGATGTCGGTGGACAAGCGGTTATAGCCGCCGGCAAGATAGGTGCCGGGGTAGTGGACATCGTCGGCCGCGCTCTCGTCCGCCGCGCCGCGTGTCGCGAAATAGCCGTTGCCGAGCGTACAGAGCGCCTCGCGGAGACCTTCCTGCGCCGGCTCGAAGCCCTCATACACGAGCGTCCAGCGGCTATCGGCCATCGCGCCGCTCCATCGATGCGGGCCCCGCCGATGGCATGGGGGACGGCAGATGCAAGGCGGCGAGGTCGGCTACGACCATGTCGGCGCCGGCCTTGCGCAGGGCCGCTGCCTGATCCGCCCGGTCGACACCCACAACCAGGCCGAAGCTGCCGGCGCGACCGGCCTGGACGCCGCTGATCGCATCCTCTAACACCGCGGCTCGTTTCGGCGGAACGCCGAGCGCCTTGGCGGCGGCGAGGAAGATGTCGGGCCGCGGCTTTCCCTTCAGGTCGAGCTGGTGTGCGTCGGTGCCGTCCACACAGACGTCGAAGAGATCCGTGAGCCCGGCGGCGGCGAGGACGGCACGAGCGTTGCGGCTGGACGAGACGAGCGCCGTCTTGACGCCGCGTGCGCGCAGCTCGCGGATTAGCGCCACGCTGCTCTCGAAGACTTCGACGCCGTCTTTCTCCAAACTCTTATGAAAATACTGATTCTTGCGGTTGCCGAGTCCGGAGATGGTTTCACGATCGGGCGGATCTGTGGCCGCGCCAGGGGGAAGCGCGATGCCACGCGATTGCAGAAAGCTCTCTATCCCGTCATAGCGCGGCTTGCCGTCGACATAGCGCCGGTAATCGTCATCGAGAAATGGGCGGAACGGCGCTCCTGTCGCTCCAGCCCGCCGCTTCAGATACTCGTCGAACAGGCGCTTCCAGGCGGCAGCGTGGACGCGGGCTGTCCGCGTGACCACACCGTCGAGATCGAAGATCGCGGCGTCAAAATCCTCGACCCGCCAGGCGGCGTCTTCACGTCGCGGACTTTGCGCATAGCCCATCGTGTCGACCTTCTTTTCCATGCCAATGACCCTTGCGGCAAACGCAGGAAACGACGTCGAATGCGTCGACGCGTGATGTCTCTTGCTAGCCTTGGTTCACAACAGACGGAACACCATGCGCGGCGTTACAGCACTTTCGACAGACCAGCAGTCATGTCGGCGCCGAGGCCTCTCTTGCCCAAATGACACACAGTCGCGATCGTCGGACACCGGGCTTCCCCACGTGCAGACACCTCAACGACCGGGCCCAAAGCACCGATCGGCGGACACAGCTCCGCGATGAGGCATTCGACGCGGTATTATGGCCGAAGCAGGCGATCCAATCGGTCAGGAAAAGGCGACTTGGCTCATCTCTGTCGCACCAGTCGAGTGGTGGCGGTCGCCGCATGTGCAACTGTTGAAACCATGTTCGCAACAGCTGCCGCAGCATTCGTACATTGCTTCGCGCAAAGCTTGGCGTGCTCGATGCAGCCGGACTCTGGCGTTTCCAGGTGTAATGCCGAGATTCGCTACGGTCTTTTCGCGGGGTTCGTCCGATAAATCGTCCCGTTGCAGGATCACCGCATAGTCCGGCCGCAACGCGGGGAGGAGTTCGCGAAAACATTCGCAAGGGATATCTTCGAGATCGATTTCGTCAGGATTTTCGCTCAGCGTGGTCTGCTCCCGCGCATAGCTGCCTTCCCGCCGCCGTCGCGCGGCCTCCCGTCGGTAGTGATCCGTGAGGGCAGACCGCAGCACCGTATAAAGCCAAGCAATCACGCCTTCACTCTTTCTGAGGTCGACGCTGCTGGAAACTACCCGCAAGCAGAAGTTCTGAAGCACGTCCTCCGCCGTATCCCTGTCCCCGAGGCGGGCGCAGGAGATAGCGCAGAAACTCACCACGATGATCAGCCAGCGCAGCGGTAACGACCGGCATTACCGGCACATAAGCATCATTGGGCTGAACCGGCTTCACATTGGGTGCGAGACTTCGGCGATCCGCTGCGAACATCTTCCAAAGCCTTTCCTGATTTGCTGCGTCGGGAGGACAGGGTCGTTTCCCGCTTCAGTCGCTAAGAGGCCGTTTCGAAACCCTGCCAAGACCAGCCTCCATGGTTCACCCGGGACGCCCAAACCCGCGGAAATCGGGTATCATGTCATTGCGGAGCGACCATCCGAGGGGCCTTTGAACCCGCCGCAGTGAGTTTCGAAACGGACTCTAAGAAACAGCGCTTAAAAAACGATCCGGCCTTTTTCTATGGTCGCGCACGCAGTCCGAGCGCCAATTTGAGATCAATCATGCAAGGAGTGCGCGCAGGCGGCTTTGATCTTGATCAAAACCACCGGCCGCATCGGAAAAAAATTGGTAAAAGGTGTTGCGGACTCCTCGTAGGTTCGAGCCCTACACCAGCCACCAAATTATCCCTCCATTTGTCTGTATGATGTTCTCCTGATAGGCGGCAGCGGGAATTGGCCGAATACGGAGCAGCGGCGATATGACCAGCGACGACGTGCTTGCGATCTTTCGCGAGGCCGGAGCCTATCTCGAAGGCCATTTCATCCTGACGTCCGGCCTGCGCAGTCCAGTATTTCTGCAGAAGGCCAGGGTGTTCATGCATCCGCCTTTGACCGAGCGTTTGTGCCGTGCCCTGGCCGAGCGGATTCGGGCGGACGTCCCTGGACGCATCGACTACGTCGTCGGGCCGGCGATCGGCGGGCTGATTCCGGCCTATGAGACGTCACGGCATCTCGGCGTGCCGGCAGTATGGGTCGAGCGGGAAGGCGGGGTCTTCAAGCTCCGCCGGTTCGAGGTGCCGCGCGGCTCCTGCGTCGTGGTGGTGGAGGACATCGTCACAACCGGGCTGTCGATTCGCGAGACCATCGCGTGCCTGGAGGATCTGGGAATAGAGGTCGCGGCGGCGGCCTGCATCATCGATCGTTCCGCCGGTAAAGCCGATGTCGGCGTGCCGCTGGTCGCGCTGGCCGAACATGCGGTCCCGGCCTATCCGGCCGATGCTCTGCCGCCCGAACTCGCCGCAATTCCGCCGATCAAGCCCGGTAGCCGGACGCTCTGAACCGCGACCATGGCCGGCGCTCGTCAAGCCGTTTACGGAATGTCGTCGTCGCGTCCTATATAATTGGTGGACCATGGCCGGCGCGCCGGCGAGATGAGGAATGCGACGGGCATGCTGTTCGGGCGACGCCATCCGGAAAAGTTTGGATCGAAGCTTCGTACGCTGCTTTGGCCGCGCCGCTCGTTCTCGCGCTCGTTCCGTTACCTGCAGAAGCGTGTTCTGCGGCTCAATGCGACGCCGCACGCCATTGCCGCCGGCTTCGCCGCGGGGGTCTTTTCATCCTTCACACCCTTCATCGGCTTCCACTTCCTGCTCGCCTTCGCGCTCGCCTATGTGGTCGCCGGCAACATGGCGTCGGCGGCGCTCGGAACGGCGGTCGGCAACCCGCTGAGCTTTCCGTTCATCTGGGGCGCGACCTATGAAATCGGGCAGTTCTTCCTGACCTCGCGGACGATCGATGGAACGGCGCCCTCGGGGATTGGCCGCGCCTTGACGCATATGGATTTCGCCTCGATCTGGACGCCCATCGTCAAGCCGATGCTCGTCGGCGGGATTCCCCTCGGCACCGCTGCCGGGTTGCTGGCATACGGGCTGGTGTTCGCCGCGGCGCGCAGCTTTCAAAAACACCGCACGCGGCGCATTCTGGAAGGGCGGCCGCCGGCCAGACCACTTCGGGGTGCCGAGAAGGCTCAACGCTCGGTCACGGCGGGGGGAAGCCTGCGCACCTCCGACGAAGTTTAACAATTCAGTGCATTGCTCCGGTGAAAGCGAGCCGATAGAAGGCGCCGAGCGACGTTTTGCGGCGCGAAACGGCAATGAAGGGCAGGGCATGGTCGACGAGGCCGAACGGGCGGAACAAGGCGGCGGCTTCGGCGAAACCGTCAAGGTCATCGTGCAGGCGCTGCTTTTGGCGCTGATCATCCGCACGTTCCTGTTCCAGCCATTCTCGATTCCCTCCGGCTCGATGATGCCGACGCTTTTGGTGGGCGACTACCTCTTCGTCTCCAAATGGAGCTACGGCTTCTCGAAATATTCGATCCCGTTCTCGCCGCCGCTGTTCGAGGGCCGGTTGCTCGGCTCCGCGCCGGATCGGGGCGATGTCGTCGTCTTCCGCAAGCCACGCGAGGAGGACACCGATTATATCAAGCGGTTGATCGGTCTGCCGGGCGATCGCATCCAGGTCCGCGATGGCGTGCTCTCCATCAACGGCAAACCGGTACCGCGCGAAGTGGTGGGCGAGTTCGTCGCCGACGACGGCACCGCCGTGCCGCAATATCGCGAGACGCTGCCCAATGGCGTCTCCTATCTGACGCTTGATCTCAGCCCGAGCTCGGCCGGCGACAACACCCGCGAATTCGTGGTGCCGGACGGGCATTATTTCATGATGGGTGACAACCGCGACAACTCGCTGGATAGCCGGTTCGACGTCGGTTACGTTCCCTTCGAGAATTTGGTCGGCAAGGCGCAGGTGATCTTCTTCTCCGTCCAGGATGACGTGTCGCCGCTCGAAATCTGGAAATGGCCGACGGATTTGCGTCCGAGCCGCATTCTGACATGGCTAAGCTGAAAGCCGACAAGTCGCTCGACGAGCTCGAACGCCGGCTCGGCATTCGATTTCGCGAGCGCGCGCGGTTCGAGCGCGCGCTCACCCATTCGAGCCTGCGGCCCTCCGGTGGCAACGACCGCAGCTACGAGCGGCTGGAATTTCTCGGCGATCGGGTGCTCGGCCTTGTGATCGCCGAAAAGCTGTTCGAAATGTTTCCCAGTGCCGACGAAGGCGAGCTGTCGTTGCGGCTGAATTCCCTGGTCAGCGCCGAGACCTGCGCCGAAATCGCCGATGAACTCGGACTCTACGAATTCGTCCGACATGGCGGCGATCTGAAGAAGCTGAAGGGCGAGCGGACGCGGAGCATCCGCGCCGATCTCGTCGAGTCGCTGATCGCGGCGATCTATCTCGGCGAAGGGCTGGAGACGGCGCGCGGCTTCATCATCGCCCATTGGGCGGGGCGTCTCGATGACGCGGGAAGCGCCCGGCGCGATCCGAAGACGGCGCTGCAGGAATGGGCCCATACCCGCGGGCCGGAGACACCGCGCTACGACATCGTGGAACGGTCCGGCCCCGACCACGATCCGGTGTTCACCGTCCGCGTCACCGTCCCCGGTGTCGAGACGGCGGACGGCCAAGGACGCTCGAAGCGAATTGCCGAACAGGAGGCCGCCACCGCGGTCCTTATCCGCGAATCTGTCTGGAAGGACGACAATTGACCGACCAAGACGATCAGACCCAAGATACCGCGGTCCCGGCCGAGGGCGCTCTTGCGCCGACCCGCTCGGGCTTCGTGGCGCTGCTCGGCGCGCCCAATGCCGGCAAGTCGACGCTGGTCAATCAGCTCGTCGGCACCAAGGTTTCGATCGTCACCCACAAGGTGCAGACGACACGGGCGCTGGTGCGTGGCATCGCCATCCGCGACCGCACCCAGATCGTCTTCGTCGACACGCCGGGCGTGTTCGCGCCGAAACGGCGGCTCGACCGGGCGATGGTGCGGACCGCCTGGTCCGGTGCCAGGGACGCCGACATCGTGCTCGCTATCATCGATGCCGACCGGGGCATCAGCGAGGACGTGGAGACGATCCTGGAGCGGCTGAAAACCGTCGATCAGCCGAAGGTGCTCTTGCTCAACAAGGTCGATCGCATGAAGCGCGACCGCCTGCTGGGGTTGACCAAGGAGATTTCGGAGCGCGGCGATTTCGCCGAGATCTTCATGATCTCGGCGCTCAACGGCTCGGGTTGCGACGATCTGATGACCTATCTGGCCCGCGCGCTGCCGGAAGGCCCGTGGTATTATCCCGAAGACCAGATCACCGATCTGCCGCTACGCCAGCTCGCGGCCGAGATCACCCGCGAAAAGCTCTTCCTGCGACTGCATCAGGAACTGCCCTATTCGTCCCATGTCGAGACCGAATTGTGGGAAGCGCGCAAGGACGGGTCGGTGCGTATCGAGCAGACCATCTATGTCGAGCGCGACAGTCAGAAGCGTATCGTCATCGGCCACAATGGCGAGACCATCAAGGCGATCGGCCAGGCGGCGCGCAAGGAGATCATGGAGGCGGCCGACCAGACGGTCCACCTGTTCCTTTTCGTCAAGGTCCGCGAAAACTGGGGCGATGACCCGGAGCGCTATCGCGAGATGGGGCTGACTTTCGAGAAATAGTCGGCGCGACGCCGCACATCGGATCGCCATCGGATTTCGGGTGCTATCCGATCCGGCGCGTCGGCGCCGGTCCAAGCGGGAAGGGACGCGGTTTCCCATGGAATGGCGTGAGGATGCGATCGTGTTGGGCGTGCGCCGGCATGGCGAGACCAGCGTCATCGCCGAGGTGATGACCCGTGAGCGCGGCCGCCATCTCGGTCTCGTGCGCGGCGGGCGCTCGCGCAAGCAGCAGCCGATGCTCCAACCCGGCAATTCCGTCGCCATCCATTGGCGCGCTCGTCTCGACGAGCATATGGGCATCTTCCTCATCGAACCGCTGGAACTGCGCGCGGCGCGGCTGATGGAAAACGGCATCGGCCTCAACGGCGTCCAGCTCGTCGCGGCGCATCTGCGCCTGCTCGCCGAACGCGACCCGCACGCCCGCCTCTATGACGGGCTGGCGGTGATCGTCGATCATTTGGACGAGCCGGACAAGGCGGCGGAATTGATGCTGCGGTTCGAGATCGCGCTGCTGGAAGAACTCGGCTTCGGCCTTGACCTGGAGCGCTGCGCGGCGACCGGGCGGCGGGACGATCTCGTCTATGTCTCGCCGAAGACTGGCCGGGCGGTTAGCCGGGACGCCGGCAAGCCCTGGCGCGACAAACTCTTGCCGCTCCCCGGGTTCCTCATTGAAAGCGACACGGCGTGCGACCCGCAAAGCCTCGTCGACGGGTTTCGCATGACCGGCTATTTCCTCTCGCGGCATGTGTTCGAGCCGCGCGGCCTTGCCGAGCCGCTCTCCCGAGCAGGGTTCCTGGCCGCCATCGAGAAAATCCGCGCCCGAACAAACGCCTGATCGAACGCCGTCTTATGCCGGCAGCAATTCGCGCTCCACCGGCGCCTCACGGATCGGCCAGTGGACGACCGCCGCGATCAGGCCAAGGATGACGCCGAGCCACCAGACCGGATCGTAGGAGCCCATCGCGACGTAGAGATAGCCGCCGAGCCAGACGCCGAGAAACGAGCCGATCTGGTGCGACAAGAAGACCAGCCCGCCGAGCAGTCCCAGATAGCGGGTGCCGAACATGATCGCCACGAGCGCATTGGTCGGCGGCACCGTCGACAACCACAACAGCCCCATCACCGTGGAGAAGACGACGACCGTCGCCGGCGTCTGGGGCGTCAGCAGGAAGATGGTCACCGCGATCGAGCGGCCGATATAGATCAGCGCGAGGAAATGCGGCTTGGAATAGCGCTGGCCGATCAGGCCCGAGCCGATCGAGCCGATGATGTTGAAGAAGCCGATCAGGGAGAGCGCCGTCACCGCCCAGACCGGCGCCATGCCGAGGTCGGCGATATAGGCCGGAAAATGCGCGGTGATGAAGGCGACCTGAAAGCCGCAGACGAAGAAGCCGGTGGTCAAAAGCAGATAGCTCTTGGTCGCGAAAGCCTCGCGCAGCGCCGCGCCCATGGTCTGCTCCACCTCCGCCTGGAGGTTGCCGGAGGTGCGGCTGTTGCCGCGCAAAGCATAAGCGAACAGCGGCACCAGCAGCATCATGGCCGACAGGATGAGCAGTGAATCGGACCAGCCATAGCTGTCGATCAGTGCCTGGCTGAGTGGCGCGAACAGGAACATGCCGGCCGAGCCCGCGGCCGTGCCGAGGCCGAAGACGAAGGAGCGCTGCTCGGGCGTCACCCGCCGCGCGAAGGCCGCCAGCACGATACCGAATGAGCCGGCGGCGACGCCAAGCCCGACAAGGACGCCGGAACCGATGGTCAGCCAGAACGGCGTCGGGGCGATGGCGGTGACGCCGAGCCCGACGGCGTAGAGAAACCCTGATAGAATCAGCACCCTGCCGGTGCCGAATCGGTCAGCGATGGCGCCGAAGATCGGTTGCCCGGCGCCCCAGAACAGGTTCTGGATGGCGATCGCGATGGCGAAATCCTCGCGGCTCCAGCCATGCTCGGCGAGCATCGGAATCTGGAAGAAGCCGATTGCCGAGCGGGGGCCGAAGGTCAACAGCGCGATGGCGCAACCAGCGGCGATCGCGATCCATGGCCTCGTCGCTCCCCTGGTGGTCGATGTGGTCGCGCTCATGCTTCCGGTCTCCGGGTTCGGCACTTAGAGCGTTAGCATCCGGATCGAGCCTGAGGGAAACGCGTTTCGGTGATCGGTGCGATCACCGGAGGGAATGCGGGCGGTCCCCGGCGAATTGGCCGTGGGTCGATCTTGCAACGTAATTACGTTGTGATAACTTCGCTGTTATGGAAATTCGTCTTGTTCAGATCGGAAACTCGCGCGGCTTACGCCTTCCCAAGAGCGTGATCGATGCCGTGGGGCTAACCGACAGGGCCGATCTTGCGATCGAGGACGGTGCCTTGGTCATACGGCCGCGGTCCCAGTCTTCGCGGAGTGGCTGGGCAGGCGCCTTCGGGAAACGGGGAGCCGACATTTCCGACGAGGATGCGACGTGGCTGGAAGCTGATCTCGATTGGGACAATGCCGATTGAGCGCGGTTATCCACGCCGTGGAGAGGTCTGGCTCGTGACTCTTGATCCGACCGTTGGTTCCGAGATTCGAAAGACGCGACCGGCGGTGGTGGTATCCCCGGATGAAATGAACGGCGCGTTGTCGACGGCGATCGTCTGTCCGCTGACACCGCGGCTGCGGGGATGGCCGACGCGTATCGCCGTGACCTTCGATGGCCGTGACGGCGAAATCGCGGCGGACCAGATCCGAGCGGTCGATCATCGCCGGCTTGCCACGCGTCTCGGCACCCTCAGCGAAACGGATGCGCGTTCGCTCCAGGAGCGGCTCGTTCAAATGTTCGCTTTCGTTTGATTCGTCTCCATCATGGTTGGAACGCGGTTAAGCCTTCCACCGGAGGCCTCGGGTCGCTAAAAGATCCGCGACAGCCGAGGAGGGGCGCTTGCAGTTGTTCGAACGGATCGCGCCGCTACGTGCCGCGCTGAAGGCGCATCGCCTCGCCGGCGAGACGATCGGTGTCGTGCCAACCATGGGCTATCTGCACGCCGGGCATCTGAAGCTGGTCGAGCGGGCGGTGGCCGAGAACGACCGGGTCGTGGTCACCATCTTCGTCAACCCGACGCAGTTCGGTCCGAACGAGGATCTTGACGCCTATCCCCGCGATATCGAGAGCGATTTGGCGCAACTCGCGAATTTCCCGGTCGACTACGTCTTCGCGCCGCCCGTTGATGAGATGTATGGCCGGCCGATGCAGGCCTTCGTGGACCTGAAGCCGCTCGGCGACATCCTGATCGGCGAATTGCGCCCCGGCCATTTCCGGGGCGTGGCGACGGTCGTCACCAAGCTGTTCAACATCGTCCAGCCGGACCGGGCCTATTTCGGCGAGAAGGACTATCAGCAACTGACGATCATCCGGCGGATGGTCGCCGATCTGGAAATGCCGATCGAGATCGTCGCCGTGCCGACGGTGCGTGAAGCCGACGGTCTTGCCCTGTCGTCGCGCAATGTGCGCCTGTCGCCGGAGGAGCGCACAGCCGCGACGGTCCTGGCAAGCGCTCTCGACGAGGGCGAGAGATTGGTCGTTGGCGGCGAGCGCGATGCGGCGACGGTTCTCTCAGCCGTTCGGGTGATCATCGAAGCCGAGCCCCGCGCCGGTCTGCAGTCTCTCGATCTTCGCGACGCGGCGACGCTCGACGCCGTCGATCGGATCGGCGATCGGCCGGTGGTCCTGTTGGTCACGGCGCGGTTCGGCGAGGTGCTGTTGATCGATCAGCGCGTGGCCGCGCAGAAGAGCCGATCCGCCCAAACGGGAGAATGCGCATGAGTTCGCCGATCCGCACGACGCGCCTGACGGCACCGGAACTGCGTTCTCGCAAAGGTGCGACGCCGATCGTCGCCGTCACCGCCTACAACACGATCATGGCACGGCTCGTCGATCCGCATGTGGATTGCATCCTCGTCGGCGATAGCCTGGCGATGGTCGAGCACGGCATGGGGTCGACGCTCGGCGCGTCGCTGGAGCTGATGATCGCCCATGGGCGGGCGGTGATGGCCGGCGCGTCCAAGGCGCTCGTCGTCGTCGACATGCCGTTCGGCAGCTACGAAGCGAGCCCGTCGGACGCCTTCCGCGCGGCCGCGCGGGTGATGGCGGAGACCGGCTGCGGCGCGGTCAAGCTCGAAGGCGGCAGCCGCATAGCCGGAACAATCGCATTTCTGGCCGAGCGTGGGATTCCGGTGATGGCCCATGTCGGGCTGACACCCCAGTCGGTGAACGCCCTCGGCGGCTTTCGCACGCAGGGGCATGACGAAGCTGGCCGCGACCGGATTCTGGCCGACGCGCGGGCGGTCAGCGAGGCGGGCGCCTTTTCCGTCGTGCTGGAGGGCATCGTCGAGCCTTTGGCCGAGGCGATCACGCGGGATATCGCTGCGCCGACCATCGGGATCGGCGCAGCGGCGGCCTGCGACGGACAGATCCTCGTGCTGGAGGACATGCTGGGCCTGACCGAACGGGCGCCGCGCTTCGTCAAGCGCTACGCGGCCCTTGGCGAGGCTGTGGGCCAGGCGGTATCGAACTATGCCGAGGAGGTTCGGTCGCGGGACTTTCCCGGGCCGGAGCACGTCTATCGGCCGCGGGGCTGAGGCAGGCTTTCTTCCGCGACCACCGGCGCTAACGGCGGGACTCTGCCGCTAAAGCGTCAGCGGCAGAACGAAGGGCGTGCCGGAGAAGGCGTCTTCGCCCCGGCCGATCGCATGGATCGCCGCGACCATCCGGCCGCCGCGTTCGAGCTTCTCGTCGGCCAGTGCGACCAGCCGCCGGTTGGGCGTCGCGGACGGGGCACGCCGCCGCAACTCCTGCGCCAGCGCGGCTTCCTCGAGGTCCGGATTGATCGCCAGCGCCATGATGAAGGCGGCGGCGGTGGAGCGGCTGATTCCCGCCCAGCAATGGATCGCCAGCGGCTTTTCCCGGTTCCAACGTCGCCCGAAGACGAGCAATTCGTCGATATGGCCCTGCGACGGCGCGATCATCCCCTCGACCGGCTCGGCGATGTCGTTGAAGCCGAGAAACAGATGACGCTCGGCGACAATGCCCGTCGGCCGAGGCACCGCCGTATCGGCATTGATCAGCGTCACGAGATCGAGCGCGCCGTGCTGGGCGACGGTGGCGGGCAGCTCGGCGAGGGAAGAGACCACGAGATAGGACATGCGCGGACATTATGTCCGGTGCCGTCGCGCTGTCACCCCCGCCTGACCGCTTTGCTGACAATCGACGTCGTCGCCGCGACTTCAGTATCGAGTTCGGCGAATCGCTGAAGGAAGGCCGCCTCCGTCGCCGCCGTCGCCACCGGCGTGAAATCCTCCGCGTCGAGGCGCGCTGCTCCAGGCTTGCCGAAGAACGCCGCCGCTTCGTGCGCTTCGAAGCCGGCGAGCAGTGTCGCCTCGAAATAGGCCGAGATCCGGTCGGCGGCCTTGATCGCCTTCTCGATCGGGGCGGGAAGCCTCGCCGGCAGGCCGAAGCGCAGATGCACCGCCGCCTGGAGCCGCTTTTCGACCAGCTTGTAGTCGCCGCCCATGACGCTCTTGAACGGCGAGATCATGTCGCCGATGACATATTCCGGACCATCATGGAGAAGGGCCGCCAACCGCCAGCGCGGGTCGCTTTCTCCTCGCGCCACGATCGCTTCGACGATCAGAGAATGCTGCGCGACGGAGAAGGCGTGATCGCCGCGCGTCTGGCCGTTCCAGCGGGCGACGCGGGCGAGGCCGTGGGCAATGTCCTCGATCTCGACGTCGAGCGGCGAGGGGTCGAGCAGATCGAGCCGGCGGCCCGACAGCATCCGTTGCCAGACGCGCTTCGGCTTGGGTCCGATTCGGCTCATGCTTCGGTCCCGGTCCCGGACGCGGCCTGGTTCGGCTCCGGCAGGGAAAAGCCCGCCCAGGGCGGGATCGTCGCCGTCAGCGGGACTCCGTCGGAAGACAGCTTTTCGCCCTTCGCCAACATGTCCGCCAGCCGGTCGATCCGGACGAAGCCGAATCCGTCCGCACCGGTCGTCGCCAGCACCGTTCCCACGGTCTTGCCGCCGGCCTCGATATTAGCGCCGGGGGTCAGATGCCGTTCGCCGGACAAGAGCATCAGGCGCCGCCGCGCGGTGCCGCGATGCTGCATCCGCGAGACCACTTCCTGGCCGACGAAGCAGCCCTTCTTGAAGGAGACGCCGCCGTTCTGATCGAGCAGCACGTCGTGAGGAAAGACATCGGAGCCGGGATAGTCGGTCTCGGCTTCGGCGACGCCGCTTCTGACGCGAAGCGCGTGATAGTCGTCCGGGCCCGCCGCTTGGATCCCTGCCGGCGCGTTGCCATAGCGACGGGCGACGTCTCCCTCCGGGAAGCGCCGGTCGACGAAGGAGCCGGCGAGGGCGGCATTTGCCTCGCCCCACAGCGCGAATACCGGCGTCGCTTCCGGCTCGATCGCGACCTTGCTGCGCAGGCGATACAATCCGAGACGCTTGGTCAGACCCGCCGCCGCGGCCAGGGCGTAGTCGAGGCGGTAGCCGCCGTCGATTCGTCCGATCAAAAATTCGAACAGGATCTTGCCCTGCGGTGTCAAAAGCGCCGAGGGCCGCATCTCCTCCGCGCCGAGCTGGTCGAGGTCGGCGGTGACCAGCGTCTGAAGAAAGTGATCGGCATCGTCCCCGGTGACGGCGAGAACGGTCCGCTCCGGCAATTGGGCGTAAGGCATGGGCGGCTCGCTTGTGTGATCCAGCTCAGTTACGTAAGCCGGACACGGCAGAGGGACAAGCACGGGATAGCATCGATGGGCACGACCGCCACGACCTACGAGACGGTTCTAAAGGGCGGCACGGTCGTCAATCAGGACGGCGCCGGCATCCGCGATATCGGGATCATAGAGGGACGGATCGCCGCGATCGGGACGATCGATCCCGGATCGGCCGGGACGGTGATCGATTGCACCGGCCTGCACGTTCTGCCGGGTGTCATCGACAGCCAGGTGCATTTTCGCGAACCCGGAGCCGAGCACAAGGAAGACCTCGAAACCGGATCGCGCGCCGCCGTCCTCGGGGGCGTGACCTGCGTCTTTGAAATGCCGAACACCAATCCGCTGACTACGAGCGAGGCGGCGCTCGCCGACAAGCTGCGTCGCGGTCGCCATCGGATGCATTGCGATTTCGCCTTCTGGGTCGGGGGAACGCGCGAGAACGCGGCGGAGGTTGCCGAACTGGAGCGGCTGCCGGGCGCCGCGGGCATCAAGGTGTTCATGGGCTCGTCGACCGGCTCGCTGCTGGTCGAGGACGACGACGGCGTCCGCGAGATCCTGAAACGCACGCGCCGGCGCGCCGCTTTCCACTCGGAGGACGAGTTCCGCCTGCGCGAGCGGGCGGCGCTGCGAATCGAGAACGATCCGGCGTCGCACCCGGTCTGGCGCGACGAAATCGCGGCGCTGCAATGCACCGAGCGGCTGGTGCGAATCGCCGAGGAAGAGGGCGCCCGCATCCATGTCCTGCATATTTCGACCGCAGAGGAGATCGCGTTTCTCGCCGGCCACAAGCGCAACGCCACCTGCGAGGCGACGCCGCATCATCTGACGATGACGGCGGACGACTATGCCCGCCTCGGCACCAAGCTGCAGATGAACCCGCCCGTGCGCGAGGCACGGCACCGGGATGGAATCTGGCGGGGCGTCGCCGACGGCGTCATCGACGTCCTCGGCTCGGACCACGCGCCGCATACGCTGGAGGAAAAGGCCAAACCTTACCCGCAGTCTCCCTCCGGCATGACCGGGGTTCAGACACTGGTGCCGATCATGCTCGATCACGTCGCCAACGGCCGGCTGTCTCTCGCCCGCTTCGTCGATCTAACCTCGGCCGGGCCGCAGCGCATCTTCGGCATAGCGGACAAGGGCCGGATCGCGCTCGGCTACGACGCCGATTTCACCATCGCCGATCTGAAGCGCCAGACGACGATCAGCGACGGCTGGATCGGCTCGCGCGCGCAATGGACGCCCTATGACGGCAAGCAGGTCACCGGCTGGCCCGTCGGCACGATGGTCCGTGGCCGCCGGGTCATGTGGGATGGCGATTTGGTCGAGAGCGCTACCGGCGAGCCGGTGGAATTCCTGGAAGCTCTGCCGGTGCGACGATAGGCGCGGCGCGCCTGGGGCGGGGCGGGAACCGCCGCCTCCACTGCGTTCAGTCGCCGGCGACGAAGAAGCTGAGTCGCCCGTCCGGCGAAATGCCGACGCGGTAGAAATTATAAGCGCCGAACTCCTTCATCGCCTCGTAGTCGCCGGCAGTAACGAGCTCGAACAGTTCGACCAATTGCGACTTCGACAGGCTGTCGATGGCAACCTGGGTAAAATACGGCCAGACATAGATCTCGTTGTCGGCGCCCGGTTCGACGCGGACGTGGCCAGCCTGGAGAATCTCTTGAAGAATCGCCAGAATTTCCAGGCCTTCGCCATCGCCGGACGTCTGTTTTAGAAATTCAATCGGATCGCCGCCGACATCGCCGAAAGACAGAACCGTCCCGTCTTCGCCGGCCTCGATATAGGGGCGCAATTTCTCGATCTCGCCGGCCCTGGCGATCGCGATGAGTTTGGCGCGAAGGTCGCGCACCGGCGCGGGCAGCCCGTCGTCGCCATAGGCGATCTCGGTGGCGAGCGGAACCGCGAGCACCGTCTTCGCGTCGGCGGACGAAGGCTTCGATTTCAGATCGCCGCCGCTCTCGGGTTCCTCGGCGGGCGGCAATGGCGATTCGCCGTCGTCAGTTCGCCCCGGATCGCTTTGGCTGTCGTCGCCGACCTGCGGCGCGGGCCTGTTCGCGTCGGCGTCCGCGGAGGGCAGCGGCGGTAACGGAACGACGAGGATTCCTTCCTTGGAATCCGATTGTCCCTCAGTCGGTTCGATCTGGGAGAAGGCCTGAGCATTGGCCGCTGCGAGCAGGGCCACGCCAAATGCGGCGACGCTGATGACAAGGTTCACGCGGCGCATCGGCTTGGCAAAACTTTCACTGCCTTCGAACGAGTGCCGGGACGCCGGCACGACAAAACGGTCGGGACGACCCTGCGCGTCTATTGGATGGTCCGGTTCGGCCGGAACTCGCCAAACTCGATTCGCTGGCGTAGCGCCTCGACCATTCCCAGGACGTCGTCCTCGCCATGCAGCCTGACAAGCTCGGTCAGCGCGGTCGTGATCGCGGTCTCCGCCAGGATCTCGGCCTCGATCCCGTCCGAGATGCCGTCGGCCCAGGCTTCGTTGTGATATTCGAAAGCGACTTGCTTCTTTTCGGCCTGGATCATCTCGTCCAGCTCGGCACCCTGCAAATCGATCATTGCGATCCCCTCAATTCCAGCCTTTCGGCTTCACGTCCCGTTAACGTCCTAACACGATCTCATTGCAAAAATCGAAGCCGTTTTCGAGGACCGTTAATCCGAGGTTAATTTCCGTACCTAGCGCCAATCTCGCGTGCGAGCGTCGCCCCCTCGCCCTGATAGCGATTGACCGCGACGCGAGCGGCCGGTGTGCAACTGCGGTAGGTCGATTCGAACGAGCGGTAGCCGCCGTTGAAACTCGCCACCAGATGCCTTCTGTCAGCGTCGTTGGGCGCTTGCGCCTCGATCAGTTCCCGCATTTTCTCCCGCCACACGGCGGCCTGAGGATCGTTGCAAAGCGTCCGCAGAAAATGCATCGACCCGAGAATCGAAGCGAGGCGGTTCAACGACTTCGTGTAGGGCGCGTCGATCGGCGCCACCGTCGCCGGAGTTTCCCCCGCGTCCACGACACCCTCTTCTTGCGCCGGCGTCTCGGCTGTCTGTGCGTGTAGGTCAGTGCCGCCGACGGAACCCAGAAGGACCGCCGCGATGGCGATGGCCGAGAAAGAAACACGCAGACGCATCGGAAATCTTTCAGCTCTCGTTAACGGATTTGCAAGGGTTGCCTCACAATGCCGGGCCTTATCCCGCAGCCTGCGCCATTCTGGCAACAACCAGAGGCGCCGCCGACGGCGAAAGTCTGCCGAAACCCGCTCGCTGGCCTCCCACTCAGTCCTTGACCAGTTGCTCCGCAGCGGCGCTCACGGCCTGCCAAAGGCCAGGCGTCGTTCGGCCGTCGGCGTCCGCTGCTGCGACCTCCGCCAAGCTCATCAGATACAGCGCAGCGGCGTCGTCCGCCGCTTGCATCGCCGCATCCTCGGGGACCCGTCCACAGAAAACAGTGATCACGGCGTGAAATGCGTCGTCGATCGCCTCGTGCAGTCGCAGAAATTCCAGCGGTCCGGCGATGACGCCGGTTTCCTCGGCCAGCTCGCGCCGGGCGGCGGCATCGAGGCGCTCGCCCCACAGTACCTTGCCGCCGGGCAGGCTCAGGCGACCGGCGAAAGGTGGCTGCCCCCGTTCCACCAGGAGAACGCGATCGCGACTCATCAGGCAGACCGAGACGCCGAGAAGCGGGCGGGCAGGGGCGTTATCCATCGTGTCTCATTCCGATCGCCTTCCGTGGCCTGCGCGCTTCTTGACACCGGCCCTTCGCTCCGGCTCAACAGCGCCATGTGCGGACGCTTTACCTTGACGGCAACCCCCGAGACGATAGCCGAAATGCTCGCGCTGGCGGAGATCGAGCCGTTTCCGCCCCGCTACAACATCGCGCCCACCCAGCCCATCCTGATCGCGATCGGTGGACAGGCGGAGCGGCCGGGGGCGAATTTTCTCCATCGCACGGCGCTTCTCGCCCGTTGGGGGTTCGTTCCATCCTGGGTGAAGGACTGGCGGAGTTTTCCGCTGCTGTTCAACGCCCGGGCCGAGACGGCGGCCGAGAAGAATTCCTTCCGCGCGGCGATGCGATACCGCCGCTGCCTGATCCCCGCCAGCGGCTTCTACGAGTGGCGGCGGCGCGGGAAGGCGAAATCCGAGGCCTATTTTCTGCGGCCCGGCGATGGCATGCCCTTCTGCTTTGCGGGATTGATGGAAACTTGGCTCGGCGCCGACGGCAGCGAGGTCGACACCGCAGCGATCTTGACGACGGCCGCCAACCGGCGGATCGCGCCGATTCACGAGCGGATGCCGGTCGTCGTGGCGCCGGCTGACCACACACGCTGGTTGAACTGTCGGGACAACGACCCTGCGGCGGTCGCCGATATTCTGTACGCCGCCAACGACGATTTTTTCGAGCCGGTGCGCGTGTCGGACCGCGTCAACGCCGTGGCGAATACCGATCCGGACATCCAGCGCCCGATCGCCGAGGCCGAACCGCTGCCAACCGGCACGGACGCGGCGCTCGATGTTCAGCGGAAACTGCTTTGACCGACTTCTTCCAAACGCGAACCGAGCGATACGGACAGCCATGACGGACCTTCTGCCGGCGGCCTTCGGCGGCTTTGCCCTCGGACTCGGCCTGATCGTGGCGATCGGCGCGCAGAACGCGTTCGTGCTTGAACGCGGCCTGGTGCGCAATCACGTCCTCGCCGTCGTGCTGGTCTGCAGCCTGTCGGATGCTGTGTTGATCGCCGCTGGCGTCGCCGGACTGGGCAGCCTGATCACCGGCGCGCCCGGTGTGGTCCGATTCGTTACCTTCGCCGGCGCCGCGTTCCTGTACGCCTATGCGTTCCTGGCACTGCGCCGCGCCTTCGACCGCAACGCCATGGCCGTGCGGGGCGGCCGGCTCATGAGCCGGCGCGCGGCGCTCGCGACGGTGCTCGGGCTGACGTTCCTCAACCCGCATGTCTATCTGGATACGGTGGTTCTGCTGGGAAGCCTTTCGGCGCGCTACGCAACGGGGGCGGAGAAAGCCGCCTATGCCGGCGGCGCGATGGCCGCATCGATCGTCTGGTTCGTGGCGCTTGGCTACGGCGCGCGATTGCTGGCACCGCTCTTTCGAAAACCCGCCGCGTGGCGGATTCTGGACCTTTCGATCGCCGCAGTGATGGCGATCCTCGCAACCGGCCTGCTAGTCGGCGGCGGGTAGCTCGTCAGCCGGCGTCTTTTTTAGCGTTCGAAGTGTCAGCCTTCGCCTGCTTCTGCTTGCAGCAGCACTGGCTCGCCGCCGCAATCGCGGGGATGCCGATCTCGTGGTAGTTGCGCTCAAGATCTACGTCACGCTCGCGGTCGCTCTTGGAGCGAAATTGAATTGTCTCGGTTTTCATGGCCTCGATCCGTGGCTTGTTTGGACAGCTACAGGGCACCCCGATCGTGCCATTTTCAAGGGCAATGGCTAAGACGAACTTAACGCCCTAAGCCTTTGTCCTTCTTGACAATATGAAGTGATAATCCCGCCACAAGGCTACGGTTCCAAAGCGGCATGAATTTTCCTGATTCCACTGGAAAATCGGACGATTGTTGCGCGGAACCTCACGGGCGATCACGGGACATTTGTCGCAGTCAGGCAAGTTGTTCGGCGGAGGCGAGGCGAAGCGCGTTTGTCAGCCGCCTCGATTGGCGCTAGCGAGAACCCGCGCAACGCAGAGCAATCGAGGACGACGCATGGATGACGGGTTTCGCGGGCTGAGGCTCTGGAACACGATGACGCGGACGAAGGAGGAGTTTCGGCCGCTCGACTGGCAGGAGCCAGCGAAAGCCGAGGCGGATCGACGCGTCCGCATGTATGTCTGCGGTCCGACCGTCTACGACTACGCCCATATCGGCAACGCCCGGCCGGTCATCGTCTTCGACGTGCTCTACCGGCTGCTGCGTCACCTTTATCCCAGCTTGGAAAAGGGGGGCGACGCCCAAGTCACCTATGTCCGCAACATTACCGACGTCGACGACAAGATCAACGCGCGGGCGGCGCGGGACTATCCGGACCTGCCGCTGAACGCGGCGATCGCCAAGGTGACGCAGGCGACAGCCGAGCAGTTTCACGCCGACGTCGCGGCGCTCGGCTGCCTTCCCCCGACGCACGAGCCGCGCGCCACCGACTTCGTCACCGGACACGCCGACGGCCACGACATGGTGTCGATGATCCAGACGCTGATCGACAAGGGCAACGCCTATGAGGCGGGCGGCGAGGTGCTGTTCGACGTCACCTCGATGCCCGATTACGGCAAATTGTCGAACCGGCGGCTGGAGGACCAGCAGGCCGGGGCGCGTATCGCGGTCGACAGCCACAAGAAAAATCCCGGCGACTTCGTCCTGTGGAAGCAGTCCGCGGAGAACGAGCCGGGCTGGGATAGTCCCTGGGGACGCGGCCGGCCCGGCTGGCACATCGAATGCTCGGCGATGAGCGAGGCCTATCTCGGCAAGACCTTCGACATCCACGGCGGTGGGCTCGACCTGATCTTCCCGCACCACGAGAACGAGATCGCCCAGTCCCGCTGCGCCCACGGTACCGAGCAGATGGCGCAGGTCTGGATGCACAACGGCTATCTGCAGGTCGAGGGCCGCAAGATGAGTAAGTCGGAGGGGAACTTCGTCACCATCCACGATCTCCTGCACACCGACAAATTCGGCGGGCGGAAATGGCCCGGCGAGGTGCTGCGGCTAGCCATGCTGATGACCCATTACCGCGAGCCGATCGATTTCAGCGTCAAGCGGCTGGAGGAGGCCGCCCGGCGCCTAGCCAACTGGCGTCGCCATGCCTCGATGATGATGAAAAATGATATGCCGCCCGTCGATCAGCGAATTGTCCAGGGGCTGGAGATGGATCTGGATTTGGGAGCAGTTTTCCAAGTGTTCGATGAACTCGCACACGGTTCTGCTACTGACGAAAGCATAGGAACGGTTACAGCGGCATTGAATTTTCTTGGTCTTCAGCAGTCGGCTGACGACGCCAAGTCAATAGCCCAAATGATCACTTCAGTCGCGGAATATCGTTTCAAATATCACGTCAGGGATAATCTGCTCGATAGGGCCGAAGCAGAATCTTTTTACGCTGCTTGGAACAAATTCGACGTGAATGCGGCAATTGAAACGCGCCTTGATTTGATCCGCGCGAAGAACTTCGCCGAGGCCGACCGCATCCGCGACGAGTTGCTGGCCAAGGGCATCCAACTCAAGGACGGCAAGGACGCGGAGACCGGCGAGCGGGTGACCACCTGGGAAGTGAAGCGGTAGACGCTGACCCTCCGCCATTTGGGGCGGTCGCGCTGTCATTGGGCCGCGTCGACCACGCGGACGTGGCCTTCCGTGCCATAGGCCAGGATGGCGCGATCAGCCGTCAACAGTGGCAGGTCGTGGTGGCGGGCTGTCGCCACGATCAGGCGGTCGGACGGATCGCCGTGGAAGGAGCCCGGCAAATTGGCGCTGTCGACGGCTACAGGCGGTCCCAGCGGCAAGAGTCTCATGCGGCCGTCCTCCAGGAGCCAGGAAAACCAGGCGCCCAGATCCTGGCCCACACTGACGCGGTCCTTTGACACGAGGATCGCGATTTCCCACAGGGTGATCGCGGCAATGCTTGCGGCTCCCCCATCCGGCCCACGCTCGTCGTCGATCCTTTCTCGCGCCCGCGGTCCCAGACGCCGATCGCCTTTCAGGTACCAGATGAGGCAATGGGTATCGAGAAGGATCACCGAAGTGCTTCCCATTCCGACGGGTCGGCTGCCGGTTCGATAAGATCGTCGTCGTAGTGAATCGTGTCCTTCATCGCGCCGAACAAGGACTGGCGCCCCTCATTCGTCTCGACTGGCACTAGCCTCGCCACCGGCTTGCCGTGGCGCGTCACCACGACCGGTTCGTGATCGCGATTCATAGCGTCGATGAGCTTGAGGCAGTCCGACTTGAACACGGTGGCGGTCACGGTTTTTTCGGTCATGGCCAAGCTCCCTCATTTTTGTCTATAAAATATGTACATTAACTGCAGGGATGCAAGCGCGCTCGGTGTCGGTTTTGATCGGATGCGGTCGAGCGTCCCTGTCCATTTCATCAGACAGCGCTAGTAATCACTTCTAATGACAGGTCCGCTTCGCAAACCCTTTCCCGGCCTCGAGCCCTATCAGACCGGTCGCCTCGACGTCGGCGACGGGCACCAGCTCTATTATGAGCTGTGCGGCAATCCCGATGGCAGACCCGTCGTCTTCCTGCATGGTGGACCCGGCAGCGGCGCCTCATCGCAGCACCGTCGGCTGTTCGATCCGGCGCGCTATCGCATCATATTGTTCGACCAGCGTGGCTGTGGCCGCTCGACGCCCCTCGGTCGTCTGGACGCCAATACCACCTGGCACCTCGTCGCCGATCTGGAGCGCCTGCGCGCCTTGCTCGGCGTGGAACGCTGGCTGCTGTTCGGCGGCTCCTGGGGCGCGACGCTGGCGCTGGCCTATGCCGAGACGCACCCGAAGCGGGTGAGCGGCATGATCCTGCGCGGCGTCTTCACCGGCCGGCGCTCCGAATTCGAATGGTTCTACGAGCGCGGTGCCAACCGGCTTTTCCCGGATCGCTGGGAGGATCTGGTGGGGCAAATCCCGGCGGCCGAGCAGGACGACCTCGTCGCGGCTTATCGCAAACGGCTCACCCATCCCGATCGCGCCGTCCGCGCCGCGGCGGCACGCGCGTGGACGAACTGGGAGTCGGCGACGGTCATGTTGCGGCAGACCCCGGCAGGTGAAAACGGCAGCGGCGGGGCGGTGTCCGACGCCACGATCGCCTTCGCCCGGATCGAGAACCATTATTTCTACCACGACCTCTGGCTCAAGGAGGGGCAGTTGATCCGCGACGGACACCGTCTGGCGGATATTCCAGGCGTCATCGTCCAAGGCCGTTACGACGTGGTCACGCCGGCGGTCACCAGCTGGCAGCTCGCCCAGGCATGGCCGAAAGCCGACTACCGGATGGTGGAGGGCGCCGGCCACGCCTTCGCCGAGCCGGGCATCCTGCACGAACTGCTGGAAGCCACCGACCGCTTCGCGCGGGCGCCATAATCGTCCATCCGGCGACAACCCATCACCAAAACGGATCACTACGATCACCAGAAACCGGGCTGTCGCCAGCCGGCATGGCCTGCTAGACCATGCTCATTCCATTCCATGATCGAGCGATGTCATGCCAGCGGCCGACGCCGGATCAAACAAGGGCTTCGCCTACGCCCTTGGGGCCTTTGCCATCTGGGGACTGATCCTCCCGATCTACATGAAGCTGCTCGACCATGTCTCGCCCTTCGAGATCGTGGCGCATCGAATTTTATGGGCGATCCCCGTCGCCATGCTGATCCTTTGGTGGCAGGGGGTGCTCGGGACGGTCTGGCGGCATTTCGCCAATGTGCGGACCGTGGCGTTGGCGGCACTGGCCGCGACGCTGATCTCGGTCAACTGGGGAACCTACGTCTACGCCATCGTGTCGGGGCAGGCGCTCGATGCCGCGCTCGGCTATTATATCAACCCGCTGGTCAACATCCTGCTCGGCGCCATCGTCCTCGGCGAGCGGCCGAACCGGCCGCAGTCCTTCGCGATCGGGCTCGCCACCATCGCCGTCGTCATCCTGACGGTACGGGCCGGCGGTCTTCCCTGGATATCCCTGACGCTGGCCTTTTCGTTCGGCATATACGGATTGCTGCGCAAGATGGTCCCCGTGGGAGCCAGCGAAGGCTTCTTCCTGGAGGTGATGATCCTGGCGCTGCCCTCGGCGGCCGTGCTCGTGGCGATGGCGGGCGAGAGCCGTTTCCTCGCCGACGGAGTGGAGACGGCGCTGCTCATCGGAACGGGTCCGCTGACCGCGATCCCGCTGATCCTGTTCGCGACCGGCGCGCGGCTGTTGCACTATTCGACGATCGGCGTCTTGCAATACATGGTGCCGACGCTGCTTTTCCTGGGGGCCATCTTCCTGTTCGGCGAGCCCTTCGATATCTGGCAGCTGGTCGCCTTCGGGTTCATCTGGGCAGCGCTGGCGCTTTACACCTGGGCGCTATTCCAGAAAGGCCGGGCGGCGCGGCGAGCCCTGCGGCCGCAGGGCCTCTGAGCGGGTGCCAATCCTTGCGCGCGCTCAGGAAATCGCTCAGCCGCCGTCGGACCATGTCGTGCGGTAAAGATCGAGCCGGCGGTCGCGCAGATTGCGCACCGAGCCCTCGTAGCGGGCCCAGCCGAGCGTCGCGAGGTTGAGGTCGGCGACGGTCACCATCTCGACATTCTCCGAGGCTTCGGCGGCGATGCCGTCGCGGGCGAAGGGAAAGTCGCACGGCGTGAAGATGCCGGACTGGGCATATTCGATGTCGAGATTGTCGACATTGCCGAGATTGCCGGTCATGCCGGAGGTGACCACGTAGCACTGGTTCTCGATCGCCCGCGCCTGGCAGCAATAGCGCACGCGCAGATAGCCGTGGCGGGTATCGGTGTTGAACGGCACGAACAGGATGCGCGCGCCCTGGTCGGTAAGCCGCCGGGCGACCTCCGGGAATTCGGAATCGTAGCAGATCATCACGCCGATCGAGCCGCAATCGGTCTCGATGGTGTCGATCGGATCGCCGCCCTTGATCTGCCAGTACTGCCGCTCGTTCGGGGTCGGGTGGATCTTCTCGCGGGCATGGACCGAGCCGTCGCGCAGGAACACGTAGCCGACGTTCTGGATGTCGCCGTCGTCGGTCTTGGTGGCGTGACTGCCGCCGATGATGTTGATGTTCCTGCGGATCGCCATGTCGGTCAGCCGCGCAACGAAATCCGGCGTGTGCTCGGTCAGCCGCTGGATCGCCGCCTCCGGCTTCAGTTCCTCGGCCTCGCAGGACAGAAGCATTAGCGTGAACAGCTCGGGAAACACGACGAAATCGCCGCCGTATTCCGACGCGACCTCGACAAAATAGTCGACCGCATCGTAGAAATCCTGCGGCTTTTCGATCCGCCGCGCCTTCATCTGGACGGTGACGACGCGCACCACATCCGGATTGCCGCGATTGACCGGCTGCTCCTGACGCAAAGGGTCGAAATAGGGGTTGCGCCAGACCATCAGCACGCCGTAGCCGCCGGAGGCGCGGTCGCTCGGATAGTAATTCTTCAAAAGGGTTTCCGGCTCGAAGCCGGATTTCAGATGGAACGAGGCGACCGGATCCTTCACCTCGCTTGCCTTGACGGCCTCCAGATAGGCCTCGGGCGACGCATATTTCCTGGCGTTGCGCTGATAGCCCGGCATCCGGCCGCCAAAAGCGATGCCCTTGAGATGCAGATCCTGGCAAAGCCGCCGCCGCGCGTCATAGAGGCGCTTGCCGATCCTCAGGCGCCGCCGGTCCGGATCGACACAGATTTCGGTACCATAGAGCCATTCCCCCCGGCGATCGTGCATCGCCGCGTAACCGCCGCCGGTCACCTCCGCCCATGTGTGCTGACCCAGCGCCTTGTCCTCGGACAGGATCATGGTCGCGGCATAGCCGACGATCTCGCCCTCGTAGGCGACGACGAACTGACCCTCCGGGAAGGCCGAGAGCTGTCCCAAAATCATGCCGCGCGTATAGGCCGGCTCGTCCTTGAAGACCTTGGCGGAGAGGGCGATGATGGCGGCGACGTCGCTCTTTTCGGCCGTGCGAATTTCAAGTTTCGGGGTCGAGCGCTTCTCGGCCATGGGCGGGTGGGTCCTTGTCACGCGAGGGGAGAGCGGTGTGGCCGTGTTTTCTCGCATCTAGGACGAAACCCCGCATTCGCAACCGCGCGACAGGGGGGCGGAAGATCAAAGCCGCTCGATGATCTCCAGCCGCCCCTCGTCGCCATTCACTGATGTCGCGGCGACAAGATGCGGCACGATGTCGGCGACGTCGTCGATGATAATCGGCCGAACCTGATGGGCGCGATGGAGAAAGCCTTCGTCGCCCATGTGGTCGAGCAAGCGTGACAGCGGATCCCAGAAGCCGCCGATATTGGCAATGACGATCGGTTTTTCGTGCCGGCCCAATTGGCTCCAGGTGAGGATCTCGACCAGTTCCTCCAGCGTGCCGATCCCGCCGGGCAGGGCAACGAAGGCGTCCGAGCGCTGGAACATCAGATGCTTGCGCTCGTGCATGTCCTCGGTGACGATCAACTCGTCCAGCCGCTTCAGCTCGCGCTCGGTCGCCTCCATATCGATGAGGAAGCGCGGGATAATGCCGGTGACACCGCCGCCCGCCGCGATGACGCCTTCCGAAACGGCGCCCATGATGCCGCGGGTGCCGCCGCCATAGACGAGCCGCATGCCGGCTTCGCCGATCGCCTCGCCGAGCTTTCGCCCGCTGTCGAGATAAAGCGGATCGCGGCCCGCCGAGGAGCCGCAATAGACGCAGACGGATCGAATCATGCTCATGGTCGCGAGAGTCGGATGGGCGGGAGAGGAGGTCAAGCGGGGAAGGGGCAAGCCTACCTGATGATTTTCGCAGCGGATCACCGTGAAGTTCAGCCCGTCGGCCATCTTCACAGAACTCCCGGAAATGCCTCATCCACCGCCTGCAGCGTGTGTTCCGCCCACACCGCATCCCGCTCGGCCCGGGGCGCGTCGATCTCGTAGACGCCGCGCACGGCCGCCGGCCGCGCCGTCAGAAAGACGATGCGGTCGGACAGTTGCAGCGCTTCCCTCAGATTGTGGGTGACCATCAGCGCCGTCGTCGGCCGGGCTGACCAGACCGTCATCAGGAGTTCCCGCAGGCGGTTTGCGGTCATTTCGTCGAGCGAGACGAAGGGTTCGTCGAGCAGCAGCAGCGCCGGCTCGATGGCGAAGGCGCGGGCGAGTGCGACCCGGCGCGCGAGACCCAGCGACAGTTCCTCCGGATAGCGCGAGCGCATCTCATCCAGGCCGAGGATGGCGAAGAGACCGTCGAGATCGGCGTCCGCCTTCGCCTCGGGCAGCGCCAGCCGGACGTTCTCTTCGACCGTCCGCCAGGGCAGGAGGCGCGGCTCCTGGAAGACGGCGGCGACGCGTTCCGCCTCGTCGGGCAATCGGACGTGACCGGAAAAATCGGCGTCGAGGCCGAGGATGATCCGGAGCGTCGTCGTCTTGCCGCAGCCCGACGGGCCGATCAGCGTGGTGAAGCTGCCGGGCGGCACCTGGAAGGCGATCTCCGCGATCGCCCGCACCTCACCGCCGTCCACCGCGTGGAAGGTCTTGTCGCGGACGAGGACGTCAAGCGGGCCGGGTGCGCCAGCGGGTGGAATAGGCTTCGAGCGGTTGGACAAGCAGGAACTCGATCAGGAGCATGATGGCGACGAACGCCAGCGTGTAGGCGAGAATGGCGGCCACGTCGAACAGCTGGAAATAGAGATAGATCTGGAAGCCGACGCCGTTCGAGCGGCCGAGGAGTTCGACCACCAGCGCGATTTTCCAGATCAGTGCGATGCCGGAGCGGGACGCGGCGGCGAAATAGGGCTGCAACTGCGGGATCACCACATGGCGCATCGTCTTTGCCCGGCCGAAGCGGTAGACGGACGCCATCTCGCTCAAGTTGCGGTCGAGGGCGCGGGCGCCCTCGCGCATCGTCACGACGACATTGGGGATCTTGTTGACGGCGATGGCGCCGATCGCGGCGACCTCGTTGAGGCCGAACCAGATATAGGCGAGGACGATGACGACAAGCGCCGGGAGGTTGAGGAAGAGGATCACCCACGGATCGAAGAACCGGTTGGCGTTGCGGTTGAGTCCCAGCGCGATGCCGATCGCCGCGCCGATCGCCATGGCGAGCACGAAGGATACGGCGACGCGAAACAGCGTCATGGCGAGGTGAAAGAACAATTCGCCGGTCTTCGCGTCGCGCCAGAAGGCGTCGAGCACGGCGGGCGGCGCCGGCAGGGCGCGGCTGTCGGCGAAGGTCGCGACGACCCACCAAAGGGCGAGCAGGCCGGCCAACGACAAAAGCGTCATCAGGGCCGGGCCAGCGCGAATGCCGCGCCGTTGCCCGTCTGCTACGGCGGGGCTGTCAGCCGCCATCGGCGAGGCCGGTCCAATAGGTGCCCTCGACCAGCTCAGTGGACGGCCCGACGAGCTTTTCCCCGCCAATCTCGGCGAGCAATCCGTAGAGCATCTTGGTATCTGCTTGCTCCTTTGCGGCGCTGCGAGACGGAATGCCCTCCCGGTAGCGATCGCGCAGGGTTTGCAGCGTCTTGTCGTCCTCGGCCTTGGTCAGGGGGGCCAGTATCCGCCATTCCTCGTCGGATGATGCGAGCAGCGCTTTCGTCGCCTTGTCTGCGGCAAGGAAGCCCTCGATAGCCTTGGGGTTCTCCTCGGCGAAGCTGTCGCGAAACACCCAGCCAAGCGCCGCGACCGGACCCGAGGCTCCCATTTCGATGGCGGCGTCGGTTCCCGAAATCAGCGTACGGAAGCCTTCGGCCTCAAGGCGGGCGGCGTAATGCCAGAAATTCAGCACGGCATCGAGCTCGCCGGACCTTGCCTTTTCGGTCAGCAGCGGCGGTGCGCCGAAAACCACGTCGTTTTCACCGGCGAGGTCGGTTCCGTAGTTCTTTTTCGCCAAGGCTTGGATCAGCAGCCAGTTCTTGTCGAGCGGCCCGCCGGCGACGCCGATGGTCTTGCCTTTCAGGTCGCCGAGAGCCTTCATGTCGCTGTCGCCGGCGACCATCATCGAGCCGACCGACGTCGAATAGGGCGCGAAGGTGAAATCGGCGCCGGCCGCCCGCTGGCGCGAGACCCATAGCCAGTCGGAGACGATGATATCGACGCCACCCGCCTGCAGCGCGACGTTGGAGGCATCCTCGCCGGCGAAGGGAACGATCTCCACATCGACACCGTTCGTTTCGTCAAGCCCGTTGCGGGTCATGGCGTCGAGCGCCCAGTTGACGGTGCCGTATTTGAGCACGCCGACGCGAATTTTTTCCTGCGCCATCGCGCCGGTCGCGAAAAGCGCGAGCAACACGGCGGCGCCCAGCGCCGAGCGAAGCCAAGCCATGATGGCGATCCTCCCAATCATGTTTCTAACAATGCCCTGATCCGAGAGCATAGCACGTGCTGCCGGCGCGACGCGTCGACGCCAAGGTTCGGGAAAATGTCCCCATCGCGACAGACGCGGCGTGTCAGGAACGCGCGTCGATCGCCTCGGCGATCTCGTCGGCCATCTTCAGCAGTCTTACGATCACCGGAACCGCGAGCGCGACGATCGAGCGGTCCTGTCCACGCGCTCGCTGGGCCTCGCGGACTTCCTCGACGATCGCCCCGACCGCCGGGATGAAGCGGATCGCCAGGGAGATCGCCAGGCTCACCTTGCCGACATCGAAACCGAAGCGGGCGAGGGGGCTGAGCGCCCGTTCGATGACCGCGACGAGATCGGCTGTGCGTGTGGTCAGTGTGACCAGGGACGCGGCGAGGATCAGGGCGGCGAAACGCAGGACAAGAAGCAGCGCCGCAGAAAGGTCGATCAGCCAGAGCTGCGCCGCGAACAGAATGGCGAGGACCCAGAGAACCGGGCGGATCTGGGCGAAGGCGGCCTGGGCCGGAATGCGTGCCAGCGCATAGCCGGCAAGGACTATGACGAGCGCGGTCGCCGCGAGCCACACGTCGTCGATGGCGAAGAGGACGGTCCCGAGGACGAGGAGGGCGATGAGCTTTACCGACGCGCGGACGCGGTGGACGGGACTCGAACCCGGCCGGTAGAGACCCGCGATCACCCGACGATCCTCAGATAGGCTGCGATCGCTTCCTTCGGCGCGGCGTCGGTGACCAGCCGGCCATCGTCGAAGACCAGCACCCGGTCGAAACCGGCGAGGAGATCGAGATCATGGGTGACGAGGATCACATGCTGATCCAGCGCCGCCACGGCGTCCATGACACGACGCGTGTTGCGCCGGTCGAGGAGTGTGGTCGGCTCGTCGAGGACGAGCCAGGCCGGTTCCAGAATCATGACGCCGGCCAGCGCTACCATCTGGCGTTCGCCGCCGCTGAGCTCGTGGACGAGCCGATCACCAAAACCGTTCAGGCCGAAGCGGTCGAGGGTTTGCTCGACCCTGCCGGGGATGTCGGCGGCCGCGACGCCGCGGCCCTTGAGCCCGAAAACGAGATCCTCGCCGACGGTCGGGTAGACGATCTGATTGTCCGGGTTCTGAAAGACGAAACCCACCTGGCGGCGCACTTCTCGGCCCTTCGTCCGGGTGTCGAGCCCGCCGACGGCGACCTGCCCGGTGGTCGGCAGGATCAGCCCGTTGAGCAGTCGGGCGAAGCTGCTCTTGCCGGAGCCGTTGGCGCCGATGACCCCGATCCGCCGTTCCGCCAGCCGTATGTCGAGATCGGCGAGAATCCGGCGCCCGGCGCGCTCGAGCGAAACTCTTGCGAGTTCGATCATCGAACGCGGGGCTGCCGTCAGGCCCGGCCCGCGCGCACTCGCGAGGGGATCAGCGGGTAGGACCGCTTGACGGTCGCGATCACCGCCGCGGCGATGCCGGCCTTGATCAAATCACCCGGGATGAAGGCAGCCGAGCCAGTGAGGGCCGTCCAGAGCGGAATGTCGGCGATGGCGGCAACTACCGGGATGCCGATCGCGTAGAGAACGACGATGCCGCCGAAGACCGAGATCAGGAAGGCGCCGACGAAGCCGAGGCTGGTCCAGAAACGCTCGGTCAGCCAGCCGATGACATAGGCGGCGACGATCCAGCCGAACAGGAAGCCGGCGGTCGGGCCGGCGAAGACGCCGATACCGCCGCGTCCGCCCGACAGGAGCGGCAGGCCGATCGCCACCAGCACGAGGAAGAGAATTATCGACAGCGCGCCGCGCTTGGCCCCGAGGATACCGCCGGCCAGCATCACGCCCATCGATTGCGCGGTGATCGGCACGCCGAGGGCCGGGATCGTCAGCGGCGGAAACACCGCGAGCACGGCCATCAGAGCGGCGAAGAGGGCGATATAGACAACGTCTTTGGTAGCCATCGGAGGATGCCTTTGCTGCGGGGTGGAGGGCCGGCGAGAGCGCGCCGTGTGGCGGCGAACGCTGCTTTCTCTGACCCGATCGGGCGGTAAAGGTCAATTGGAGCTGCGGAAGATGCGTTGCGTTTCCGCCGCGATGCGCGGTCAGCTCAACGTCCGGCGTACCGCGTCGGCCCAGCCTGCGAGTTTGCGCCCACGCGTGACCGCGTCCATTTGCGGCTCGAAGCGGCGTTCCAGACGCCAGCGCTCGGAAAAGCCGGCCATGTCCGGCCACACGCCAGCCTTCTGTCCGGCCACCCAGGCGGCGCCGAGCGCCGTCGTTTCCAGCACCACCGGCCGGTCGACCGGCGCGTCGAGAAGGTCGGCGAGGCGCTGCATCGTCCAGTCTGACGCGACCATGCCGCCGTCGACGCGCAGGATCGTGTCGCTGGCGCCGGTCCAATCCTTCTTCATGGCCGAGAGAAGGTCGGCGGTCTGGAAGCAGACGGCCTCGAGTGCCGCGCGGGCGATCTCGTTCGGACCGGTGTTGCGGGTCAGGCCGTAGATCGCGCCGCGCGCCTCCGCGTCCCACCAGGGCGCGCCGAGCCCGGTGAAGGCCGGCACCATGTAGACGTCCTGGGCGTCGTCGGCCTCGGCCGCCATCGGGCCGGTGCGGTCGGCGCGCTCGACGATGCCGAGCCCGTCGCGAAGCCATTGCACGGCGGCACCGGCGATGAAGATCGAGCCTTCGAGGGCGAAGGCGGTCTTGCCGGACAGGCGATAGGCGATCGTGGTCAAAAGCCGGTTGGAGGATGGCACGCGGGTATCGCCGGTGTTGAGCACCGCGAAGCAGCCGGTGCCGTAGGTCGATTTCAGCATTCCCGGTGCGAAGCAGGCTTGGCCGAGCGTTGCCGCGTGCTGGTCGCCGGCGATCCCGCAGACCGGGATCGCAGCGCCGAACAACGACGTCTCGGTCACGCCGAATTCGGCGTCGCAGTCCTTCACCTCCGGCAAGAGCGCGCGGGGGACGTTCAGCAGCCTGAGGAGGTCGTCGTCCCAGGCGTTCGCCTCGATGTCGAACAGCATGGTGCGGCAGGCATTGGTGGTGTCGGTCGCGTGGACCTTGCCGCCAGTGAGCCGCCAGAGCAGGAAGGTGTCGACCGTGCCGAAGGCAAGCTTGCCGGCCTCAGCCTTGGCGCGTGCGCCCTCCACATGGTCGAGCATCCAGGCGATCTTGGTGCCGGAGAAATAGGGGTCAACGATCAGACCGGTCTTTGCCGTGATCTCCGGCTCGGCGCCATCATCGACGAGCTTGCGGCAGATGTCGGCGGTGCGGCGATCCTGCCAGACGATGGCGTTGTGGATCGGCTTGCCGGTGTCGCGGTCCCAGATCAGCGCGGTCTCGCGCTGATTGGTGATGCCGATTGCAGCGATGTCGGAGGCCGACAGCGACGCGTCGGCGAGGGCGATGCGGACCGTGGCGATGACCGAGCGCCAGATGTCTTCGGGATCATGCTCGACCCAGCCCGAGCGCGGAAAATGCTGCGGAAACTCCTGTTGCCCCACGCCGACGATGCGAAAGCCGTCGTCGAAGACAATGGCGCGTGACGATGTCGTGCCCTGGTCGATGGCGAGGACGTATCCGGACATGGGCGTTTCTCCCTGAGGCGCAAGGTTGTACGCGAATAGCAGAAAGCCGGGGCGAGCCCGGCTTTCCTTGTCGTTGCGGACCGGCCGATTATTTGGCGGCCGGCTTTTCCATGGCGGCGTCGCCACTGGCCGCGTTGGCGTCAGCCCAGCTCTTGACCAGCTCGTCGTAGTTGACGGTCATCGGCTGTTCTTTTTCGTTCTCGATCTTGGGCTGAGGGGCGAGCGTGCCGTTCTTCTTGGCCTCCTCGACCCAATAGGCCAGATCCTGCTCCTCGTTGAGCTTCGGGCCGATGTCGCCCTGGATCCCGGCGCGCTCGAGACGCTCCAGGATCTGCTCCTGCTCGGCGCAGAGCGAATCCATGGCTCCCTGCGCCGTCTTGGCGCCGGAGGCTGCATCGCCGATCGCCTGCCACCAGAGTTGCGCCAGCTTCGGGTAGTCCGGCACGTTGGTGCCCGTCGGCGACCACTGCACGCGCGCCGGCGAGCGGTAGAACTCGATGAGACCACCGAGCTTCGGTGCCCGCTCGGTGAAGCTGGCGTCGCGGATCGTCGATTCGCGGGTGAAGGTCAGGCCCACATGGCTCTTCTTCACGTCGACGGTCTTCGAGGTGACGAACTGCGCGTAGAGCCAGGCGGCCTTGGCGCGATCGACCGGGGTCGACTTCATCAGCGTCCAGGAACCGACGTCCTGGTAGCCGAGCTTCATGCCCTCCTTCCAGTAGACGCCGTGTGGCGAGGGGGCCATGCGCCATTTCGGCGTGCCGTCCTCGTTCACGACCGACAGGCCGTCCTTCACCATGTCGGCGGTAAAAGCGGTGTACCAGAAGATCTGCTGGGCGATCTCGCCCTGCGCCGGCACCGGACCGGATTCGGAGAATGTCATGCCCTGGGCGGCCGGCGGCGCATAGGCCTTCAACCAGTCGAGATATTTCTGGATGGCGTAGACAGACGCCGGGCCGTTGGTGTCGCCGCCCCGGGCGACGCAGGAGCCGGTCGGTTGGTCTTTGTCATTGACGCGGATGCCCCATTCGTCGACGGGCTTGCCGTTCGGAATGCCCTTGTCGCCATTGCCGGCCATCGACAGCCAGGCGTCGGTGAAGCGCCAGCCGAGCGAGGGATCCTTCTTTCCATAGTCCATGTGGCCATAGACTTTCTTGCCGTCGACGTCGCGGCCGGTAAAGAACTCGGCGATGTCCTCATAGGCCGACCAGTTGACCGGAACGCCGAGATCGTAGCCGTACTTCTCCTTGAAGTCGGCCTTGTTTTTCTCGTCGTTGAACCAGTCGTAGCGGAACCAGTAGAGGTTCGCGAATTGCTGGTCGGGAAGCTGGTAGAGCTTGCCGTCGGGCGCGGTGGTGAAGGAGGTGCCGATAAAGTCGGCCAGGTCGAGGCCCGGATTTGTGACATCCTTGCCTTCGCCGGTCATCCAGTCGGTCAGGCTGCGGGCCTGCTGGTAGCGCCAGTGGGTCCCGATCAGGTCGGAATCGTTGATGTAGGCGTCGTAGATATTCTCACCCGACTGCATCTGCGTCTGCAGCTTTTCGACGACGTCGCCCTCGCCGATCAGGTCGTGGGTGACCTTGATGCCGGTGATCGCCTCGAAGGCGGGCGCCAGCACTTTGGATTCGTATTCATGCGTGGTCAGCGTTTCCGAGGCGACCTTGATGTCCATGCCCGACAGCGGCTTGGCTGCGTCGACGAACCACTGCATTTCCGCTTCCTGATCGGCGCGGTCGAGGGTCGACACCTCCTTGATTTCGGCATCGAGGAATTTTTTGGCCGCTTCCATGTCGGCGAAAGCCGGCGCGGATGCGAGCGCGATGGCCAGCATCGCTGCCGAGCCCATCAGATGGCGTTTCATAGTCTTATACCTCCCAAAACGAGTGCCGGTCTTTTGGTGTGGCGGATCCGCGACGACCGGTGGGACGCGGAGTGGCCGGAATCCGCCTCGCTAGACGAGGCGAAAGACGAGAATGAAGAAGACCGCGCATACGATCAGCGCGTACCAGAGAGACAGGTCGACGCCCCAGAGCCAGGCAAGGCAGATAAAGGCCGAGCCGAGCAGCGAGACGAACAGGCGGTCGCCGCGGGTCGTCTCGAAGCGCAGGATGCCGACGCGGGGACTGCCGCCGGGGGAGGCGTATTCCCAGACGCCCATGCCGGCGATCATGGCGAAGATCACTAGGAAGAAAATCGCGGTCGGCCAGGTCCAGGCCATCCATGAGAAATCCATCAAACCCTCCCCAGGGCGAAGCCCTTGGCGATGTAGTTACGCACGAACCAGATGACGATCGCGCCGGGAATGATGGTCAGCGCGCCGGCTGCGGCCAGAACGCCCCAATCCATGCCCGACGCCGAGACCGTGCGGGTCATGATTGCCGAGATCGGCTTGGCGTCGGTCACCGTCAGCGTCCGCGCGATCAACAGCTCCACCCATGAGAACATGAAGCAGAAGAAGGCGGCGACGCCGATGCCGCTGGCGATCAGGGGCGTGAAGATCTTGAAGAAGAAGCGCGGGAACGAATAGCCGTCGATATAGGCGGTCTCGTCGATCTCTTTCGGAATTCCCGACATGAAGCCTTCCAGAATCCAGACGGCGAGCGGCACGTTGAAGAGTGTGTGGGCGAGCGCCACCGCGATATGCGTGTCGATCAGTCCGAAGGCCGAATAGAGCTGGAAGAAGGGCAGGGCGAACACCGCCGGCGGCGCCATCCGGTTGGTCAGCAGCCAGAAGAACAGGTGCTTGTCGCCAAGGAAGCGGTAGCGCGAAAAGGCGTAGGCGGCCGGCAAGGCCACCGCCACCGAGATCACCGTGTTCATGGCCACGTAGATGATCGAGTTGATGTAGCCCGAATACCAGGATGGGTCGGTGAAGATCACCGCGTAATTGGCGAGCGTCGGATTGGCCGGGAAGAGCGTGACGCTCGACAGGATTTCCTGGTTGGTCTTGAAGCTCATATTGATGAGCCAGTAGATCGGCAGCATCAAGAACAGGATGTAGACGATCGGGATCAATGCCTTCCAGCGGAAGTGGCGTGTTCGTGCCCGCTCACGCGTCCTGAGCGCGGTTTCCGAATGGCTCGCTGCCGGCAGGCCGCGGTGGGTCTCGTGGCCGGCGGTGGTGGTTTGATCGCTCATTCCGAAACTCCCGTCAGCGGCTTGTCGGCTCCGGCGTTGGTCATCACGGTGTAGAAGACCCAGGAGAGCGCGAGGATGATCAAGAAGTAGACGAGCGACATGGCGGCCGCCTCGCCGAGGTTGAACTGGCCGATCGCGAGCTTGACGAGGTCGATCGACAGGAAGGTGGTCGAGTTGCCCGGACCCCCGCCGGTGACGACGAAGGGCTCGGTGTAAATCATGAAGCTATCCATGAAGCGTAAGAGTACGGCGATCAAAAGCACCCGGCCCATCTTCGGCAGCTGGATGAAGCGGAAGACGGCCCAGCGCGACGCGCCGTCGATCTTGGCGGCTTGATAATAGGCGTCTGGGATCGAGACGAGGCCGGCGTAGCACAACAGCACCACGAGGCTGGTCCAGTGCCAGACATCCATGACGATGACGGTGACCCAGGCGTCGAACGGATCGCGGACGTAATTGTAGTCGATGCCGAGCGCCGCGACCGAATAGCCGAGCAACCCGATGTCGGTGCGGCCGAAGACCTGCCAGATGGTGCCGACGACGTTCCAGGGGATCAGCAGCGGCAGCGCCATCAAGACGAGGCAGACGGAGACCCAAAAGCCTTTCTTCGGCATCGACAGCGCCACCAGAATGCCGAGGGGAATCTCGATCGCCAGGATGATTCCCGAGAACATCAGATTGCGGATCAGCGCGTCGTGGAATCTTGCCGAGGTCAGGATGTCCTGGAACCAGGATGTGCCGGCCCAGAAGAACTGGTTGTTGCCGAAGGTGTCCTGCACCGAATAATTGACCACCGTCATCAGCGGGACCACCGCCGAGAAGGCGACAAGCAGCAGCACCGGCAGGACCATGAACCAGGCTTTGTTGTTCCAGGTCTTTTCCATGATCTGTCTCCCTATGCCCGCTCGACCAGCCAGGAATCGGCGTAAAGGTTGAGCGCGTCCGGCGCGAAGCGGACGGCCGGGTCCGCCGGAATGCTCGCGCCTTCCGGCACGATGGCGCTCAGCCGCGTGCCCGCCAGCGTCGCGCGCACGATGCGCTCCGAGCCGACATCCTCGACCTTCTCGACCGTGACGGGGATGCCGTCGTTTCTGCCGACGATCTCGACGAATTCCGGCCTGATTCCGAGTTCGGTCTTCTGGCCTGAACGGAACCCGATCGGGTTGCCGGGAAGGGCGATGCGTATGTCGGAGATGACGGCCTCGCCGCCCTCCATCCGGCAGGGCAGGACGTTCATGCCGGGCGAGCCGATGAAATAGCCGACGAAGGTGTGTTTCGGCCGCTCGAACAGCTCTTCCGGCGTGCCAATCTGGACGACCTCGCCGTCATACATGACGACGACCTTGTCGGCGAAGGTCAGCGCCTCGGTCTGATCATGGGTGACGTAGACCATGGTCATCTGGAACTCCCGGTGCAGTTGCTTCAGCTCCGAGCGCAACTGCCACTTCATATGCGGATCGATGACAGTCAGCGGCTCGTCGAACAGGATCGCGTTGACGTCGGAGCGCACCAGGCCGCGCCCGAGCGAGATCTTCTGTTTTTCGTCGGCAGTCAGGCCGCGGGCCTTGCGGTCGGCCTTTGCTTCCAGACCGATGCGGCGGATCATGTCCTCTACGCGGGTCTTGATCTCGGCGGCCGGCACCTTTCGGTTCTTCAAGGGGAAGGCGAGGTTCTGGCGCACGGTCATAGTGTCGTAGATGACCGGAAACTGGAACACCTGGGCGATATTGCGCGCCTCGGGCGTCAGTTCGGTGACGTCGCGGTCGTCGAAATAGACGTGCCCCTCGGAGGGCGTCAGCAGTCCGGAAATGATGTTGAGCAGCGTGGTCTTGCCGCAGCCGGACGGACCCAGCAGCGCATAGGCGCCGCCATCCTCGAAGGCGTGGTCGACCTCGCGGAGCGCGTAGATGCCGGCGTCGCCCAGCGCTCGCGAATAGGCGTGGCGGATATGATCGAGACGGATGCGAGCCATGAACGTCTCCTCAAGCCGCTTGTCGCGCGGACGCGGACGTGGCGTTGCCGTGTTCGTCGAAGATCAGGATTTTCGCCGGATCGAAGGACAGGCGAATAGGATCGCCGGGTTCGATGCGGCGGACTCCGTGGACGAGGGCAATGATGCTGTCGTTGCCGACATCGGCGTGGACGAAGGTTTCCGAACCGGTGACCTCGGTCAGGACGACTTGCGCCTCAAAGCCGCCGTCGCCGGTCTCGAACGCCAGATGATGCGGCCGGATGCCGCCGCGATAGGCACCGTCCGGAAGATCGGAAAAAGCGGGTCCGGCATCGAAGACGACGCCGTTCGGCGAGGCGAAGTGTGTTCCGGTCTTGACGAAATCCATGACGTTGAGCGGCGGATCGGAGAAGGTTCGCGCCGTCAGCAGGTCGTGCGGCTGGCGGTAGATCTCGGTGGTCTCGCCGAACTGGGTGACGCGGCCTTTCGCCATCGTCGCGGTGCGCCCGCCCAAGAGCAGCGCCTCATGCGGCTCGGTCGTCGCGTAGACGAAGATCGCGCCCGTTTCGGCGAAAATTCGCGGCAATTCTTCGCGCAATTCCTCGCGCAGCTTGTAGTCGAGATTGGCGAGCGGCTCGTCGAGCAGAACCAATTCGGCGTTCTTGACCAGAGCGCGGGCCAGCGCCGTGCGCTGCTGTTGACCGCCGGAGAGATTGAGCGGTGTGCGGTCGAGAAACGGCGTCAGCTTCATCAATTCGGCGGCCTTGTGCACCGCCGCCTCGATCTCGGCCTTGGAATGACCGGCGATCCGCATCGGCGAAGCGATGTTCTCGTAAACGGTGAAGGAGGGGTAGTTGATGAACTGCTGGTAGACCATGGCGACGTTGCGTTTGCGCACGGGGACGCCGGTCACGTCCTTGCCGTCCATCAGGATGCGGCCGGAGGTGGGGACGTCGAGGCCCGCCATCAGGCGCATCAGGCTGGTCTTGCCGGCCAGCGTCGGACCGAGCAGCACGTTGAGCGAGCCACGCTCGAGAGTCAGCGACACGTCGATAATGTGTTTTTCGCCGCCGACGCTGCGGCTGACGTTCTGCAATTCGAGCAAATTGCCCTCCCAGGCGGCTGCTATTCGGCCGCTTTGCGCCAGTCAGCTTTTCGATTCTTCATGTGTTCGGCAAGCCTTGATTGCTGGTCCCGGTCGAATCGAAGCCCGAGCTTCGTGCGGCGCCAGAGAATGTCCTCCGCCGTCCTCGCCCACTCGTTCAGGACGAGCCAATCGACCTCGGCCTCATAGAGCCCGTGACCGAAATCCTGCCCCAGCTCGCCGAACCGAATGAACTTGCGGATATCGGTGCCGTAGCCGCGTGCCAGACGCCGCACGGTGCGTGCGTCTAATTCGGGAACGGAGCGCTGCAATTCCTCTTCCAACGCGGCCAAGCCGTCGACCGGAAAGTCGCCGCCGGGCAGCGGCTTGTCGCCGGTCCAGCGCGATCCCCTGGCGCCAAGGCGGCGTTCGATCTTCTCCAGAACCTCCTCGGAGAGCACCCGATAAGTGGTGATCTTGCCGCCGAAACCGTTAAGGACCGCCGGCTCGTCCTTGTCGCCCTCGACCTTCAGGACGTAGTCGCGCGTGGCCTCCTGCGCCTTGGACGCGCCGTCGTCGAAGAGCGGGCGCACGCCTGAATAGGACCAGACGATATCGTCGGCAGCCAACGGCCGTTTGAAATATTCGCTGGCGGCGGAGAGGAGATACTGGGTTTCCGTCTCGGTGATCGCCGCGTCGGCCGGATCGCCATCGAAATCCTGGTCGGTCGTGCCGACGAGGGTGAAGTCTTCCTCATAGGGGATCGTGAAGATGATCCGCCCGTCGGCATTCTGGAAGATATAGGCGCGGTCATGGTCGTAGAGCTTGCGGGTGACGATGTGGGAGCCCTGGACAAGGCGGATGTTGTGGGCCTCGTTCTGGCCCATCGCGGTCTGGATGATCGCGTCGACCCAGGGGCCGCCGACATTGACGAGGAAGCGGGCCGAGACCGTGTAGGTCCGGTCATCGTCCTGGTCGGCCAAGGTGATCTGCCAAAGGCCGGCCTCGCGACGGGCCTCGAGCACCTTGGTGCGGACCATGATGTCGGCGCCGCGCGCCGCTGCGTCTCGGGCGTTCAGGACGACGAGACGGGCGTCGTCGACCCGGGCGTCGGAATATTCAAAACCCTTGTGGAATTCGTCCTTCAGCGGCGCGCCCATAGGTCCGTCGAGATCGACCGTCGTCGTCGCCCTCAGCTTCTTGCGGCCGCCGAGATGGTCGTAGAGGAACAGTCCGAGCCTCAGCAGCCATGCCGGCCGAAGCCCGGAATGGTGCGGCAGGATGAAACGCAGCGGCCGGATGATGTGCGGTGCGATGCCCCACAGCACCTCGCGCTCCATCAGCGCATGGCGCACAAGGCTGAATTCGTAGTGTTCGAGATAACGCAAACCGCCATGGACCAACTTGGTCGACCAGGAGGAGGTGCCGGAAGCCAGATCGTTCATCTCGGCCAGGCCGACCCGATAGCCACGACCCGCCGCATCGCGGGCGATGCCGCAGCCGTTGATGCCGCCACCGATGATGAAGACGTCGTAGTCCAGAAGAGCCTCCCCAGGCTTCGCGTTGCAACATTTAAGTTGCGATTGCGAACAGTAAGAAGGTTATTACGAAACCAAACCGAAGGTCAAACGAAAATTAACTAAGGGAAGGCTTGTTTCGATCGGCGACGTGCGGGGCGGTTTCGATCAAGCGCACATCGTTGTCGCCGCAGATACGGTGGATGGAGGCGGGGGCGATGTCGGTGACGAAGGTGTTCATCTGGTCGAGATGACCGATGCGCACCGGCGCGCTGCGCTCGAACTTCGACGAATCCGACGCCAGAATCACATGACGGGCGTTGGAGATGATCGCCTGGGCGACGCGTACTTCGCGATAGTCGAAGTCGAGAAGCGACCCGTCGGCATCGATCGCCGAAACGCCGATCACGGCGAAGTCGACCCGGAACTGGCGGATGAAATCGACCGCTGCCTCGCCGACGATACCGCCGTCGGAGCGGCGCACGACGCCGCCGGCGATCACCACCTCCATTTCCGGATAGGGCCGCATGGCCGTGGCAACGTTGATGTTGTTGGTGATCACCATCAGTCCGGCGTGGCGAAGGAGGGCGTGGGCGACCGCTTCGGTGGTGGTGCCAATGTTGATGAACAGCGAGGCCCGGTCGGGAATGAGATCGGCGACGGCCTTGCCGATCGCCGCCTTTTCCTCGGCCGCGATCGTCCGCCGCGCGTCATAGCCGACATTCTCCACGCCGGAGGAGAGAACGGCGCCGCCATGCACGCGGGACAATAGCCGCTGCTCGCAAAGCTCGTTCAGATCCTTGCGGATGGTCTGCACCGAAACGTCGTAGTGCCCCGCCAGTTCGTCGACGGAGACCCGGCCCGAGCGCTTGGCGCCCTCGAGAATCTGCATCTGGCGATCGGACAGCATGATGGATACCTCCCAAGAAGGAAGGGATCATGGGCAAAACGAAACTTAAACGCAAGAAACGAAAGTGGACGACCGGCGCTGGCCACCGGATGAATTCGGCTCGCTGTGCCGCAAGGCCGCTTGCACTAGGCAAGGTCAAGCCTTGCTGACCAGAACGCGCGGAGATGACGAGAAACGCCTTGGCGAATGATCCAAGTCAAGGCCAGAGTTGGTCCAGAGGCTCGTTGATATTGATGTTCCCTGAGCCACTCGAGCCCTCTGTCAGGCAATAGCAACTCATGTTCTCAAGAACGAGGCAGCCGTCAGCACCCATAGCCATGCAGATCGCGCAGCATTCCTCCGCTGGACTGGGAGGCAGCTTCGGCCGACCTCCGCCTCCGCCCTTCTTCTTGGCTTCCGCCACATATTCCTGGTTCTGCGACAGTGCGAAGCCGACCTTACCACTCTCGGGGTCGACCACAAAAATGGTCTTGAAAGGCGATTTTTCCACGGCGCGCATCGCCTGCGCGACCGTCCGTCGCGAACTCATGGCTATGACCGCTAGATCCGTCTCAAATTCCTTTGCGTTGGCTGACATCTTAAATTGAAAGGCCTGAAATGCAGCGCACGTCAGATAATGAAAGGTTCTCTCGATTTCCTTTTTATGACCGGCCATAATATTCTCCTGTACTTGAAAATCCAGGGAATTTCGATATAATTTAGCATTATTCGCAAAAAGACCGGAATGACAACCCTAAATAAGCAAAAAATTCCGCAAGGGCATAAAATTGAAAAGCTTGGCCGAGGCTATTAAGCTTGGATGCCCTCGATCGCCTGTCCTCGGACTATCCTCAGATCGCCGTGCGGTCCGCCTCGGCCAGGTAGATTTCGCGTAGCCGCCGCGCCACCGGCCCCGGCGCGCCGTCGCCGAGCGTCACGCCATCGATCTCCACCACCGGCAGCACGAAGGCGGAGGCGGAGGTGATAAAGGCTTCCTTGGCCCGCTTGGCCTCTTCCAGCGTGAAGCTGCGCTCCTCGATCCGCAGGCCGTCCTCCTCCGCCATTCGCAACACGGCGGCGCGGGTAATGCCGTGCAGAATCGCATGTGACAGCGCGCGCGTGACCAGGGCGCCGTCTTCCGTGAGGATGTAGGCATTGTTGGAGGTGCCTTCAGTGACCATACCGTCCTCGACCAACCAGGCGTCGTCAGCGCCTTTCGCTTTGGCTTCCGTCTTGGCGATCGAGGGATAGAGCAGCTGCACGGTCTTGATGTCGCGGCGAGCCCAGCGCAGATCCGGCACCGACGCGATCTTGATGCCGGTGCGCGCGGCGGGCTTGTCGCGCAGCCCCATCGCCTGGGTGAACAGGACCAGCGACGGCTTGGTCTCTTCCGGCGGAAACAGGAAGTCGCGGTCGGCGGCGCCGCGCGTCACCTGCATATAGACCATGCCTTCGTCGATGCCATTGCGCTTCACCAGCTCCCGGTGGATCGCCAGGAGTTCCGCGTCGCTGGCCGGGGTCGCCATCTTGAGCTCCGACAGCGAACGCTCGAGGCGCTTCATGTGGGCGGCGAAGTCGACGAGCTTGCCCGACAGGACGCTGGTCACCTCATAGACCGCGTCGGCGAACAGGAAGCCACGGTCGAAAACCGAAATCTTTGCCTCTTGTTCCGGGAGGTAGTCGCCATTGACGTAGACGGTGCGGCTCATGCCAAACTCCGGGCCGGATGTTGCGTTGCCCGCTCCATACGACAGGGCGGCGGGGCAGGGAAGGTCGTCGCACGATATCGCCGTTAGGCGGAGTCCTCTCACTGGGGCTTTCGCAGGTCCAGCGACGTGCTAATTCATCGGGAACAGGGACCGACCGCGAGAGACAATCGAGTCGGGCCAGCGAAACCGGAGGAGAGATTCTTGGACATTGGACAGACGACGCCGGCGATCGTGTCGGGTGCGGGATCGGGGCTTGGCCGTGGCACGGCGCGGGCGCTCGCGGCGATGGGCGCGAAGGTCGCCGTGCTCGACCTGAACGAGGAGGGCGGTCGCGCGGTCGCCGACGAGATCGGCGGCCTGTTCGTCAAGTGCGACGTGTCCGATCCGGGCGCAGTGGCCGACGCCGTGGCCAAGGCCGTCGAGGCGCACGGAACGCCGCGCATTCTGGTCAATTGCGCCGGCATCGCAGTCGGCCGCAAGACGGTGTCGCGCGGCGAGGCGCACGATCCGGCGCTGTTCCAGAAAGTGATCGCCGTCAATCTCATCGGTACGTTCAACCTCTCGTCCCAGGTGGCGCTGAGGATGTCGGAGGCCGAGCCGTTGAACGCGGACGGCGAGCGCGGCGTCATCGTCGGCACGGCCTCGGTCGCCGCCTTCGACGGGCAGATGGGGCAGGTCGCCTATGCAGCCTCCAAGGCCGGTATCGCGGGGATGACGCTGCCGATGGCGCGCGACCTCGCCAAGTCCGGCATTCGGGTCATGACCATCGCCCCCGGTATCTTCGAGACGCCGATGCTGGCTGGCATGCCGGAGGAGGTGCAGGCCTCGCTCGCTGCCTCGATCCCGTTCCCCTCGCGGCTCGGAACGGCGGAGGAATACGCCAAGCTCGCTATCCACGTCGTTGAGAACCCGATGTTGAACGGCGAGACGATCCGCCTCGACGGCGCGATCCGGATGCAGCCCAAATAATCGACTTTCGGCCGGACGCGATCGCGAGGCCGGCCCATAGACCTGCCACACGGGCGAGCGGTGCTCGTCCTGGCTCGATCCAGCGGGAGATAACCCATGAGCGAAACCGACATCGTCCTTCAACGCCGCGAGGGCCGCGTCGCGATCCTCACCCTCAATCGTTCCAAGGCGCTGAACGCGCTGAACAGCGCGGTCATGCGCCAACTGGTCGAGCTGACCGGCTCGCTCGACCGCGATCCCGAGGTTGGCGCGATCCTGATCACCGGCTCGGAAAAGGCCTTCGCTGCCGGGGCCGACATCAAGGAAATGGAAGACCGCGCGGCGATGGAGATGATGCTCGCCGACTGGTTTGCCGAATGGGAGGCGCTGGAGCGGGTGCGCACGCCGATGATCGCGGCCGTCGCCGGCTTCGCTCTCGGCGGCGGATGCGAGCTGGCGATGATGTGCGACCTCATCATCGCGGCCGACAGCGCCAAGTTCGGTCAGCCGGAGATCAAGCTCGGCATCATTCCCGGCATGGGCGGCTCCCAGCGCCTGACCCGCGCAGTCGGCAAGTACAAGGCGATGGACATGATCCTCACCGGCCGAATGATCGGCGCCGAGGAGGCCGAGCGCATCGGCCTCGTCTCGCGGTTGGTGTCGGCGGATAGACTGATGGAGGAGGCGCTCGGCGCGGCGAAGACGATCGCGGACTTCTCCAAGCCGGCGACGATGACCGCCAAGGAAGCGACCAACCGTTCCTTCGAGGTAGGTCTGCGCGAGGGACTTCTGCACGAACGCCGGATCTTTCACGCGCTGTTTGCCGGCGGTGACCAGAAGGAGGGGATGTCGGCTTTCCGCGAGAAGCGGCCGGCGACCTTCCGACACGGCTGACAGTGAGCCTGCGGCACCGGTTTGCGAGGGAACGGGTGTCGCGGTCGTAACCCGGCACAGGCCAGATGAAAAAGAACCCCGGCGCCGAGCGCCGGGGTTCTGTCACTGTCGGATGGCGCGGGCAGAGCCCGCCGACCGTCTTACTTGGTCGTGGTTTCGCCTGCCGGGTCGGCCGGCTTCTCGGCATCTGCGCCGTCCGCAGGCTTCTCGCCTTCCTTGGACATGCTTTCCATGCCCTCTTTCATCTTGTCGTCTTTCATCATCGCGCCGCCGGCATCGGCGGTCTCGACGTAGTCGTACTTGCCGTCCTTCCACTCATAGAGGACGTAGCCCGGCAGGGTCACGTCACCCTTGTCGTCGAACTTCAGATCGCCAATCACAGTGGTGAAATCGTTGGCATTGAGCGCCTCGACGACGGGGTCGTAGTCGGTGGAGCCGGCTTTGGTCACCGCGTCCGCCCAAGCCTGGATCGCCGCGTAGGTGTAGAGCACGTAGCCCTCGGCGGTCTTGCCCTGCTTCTCGAGCTCGGCGACGACCGGAGCGGCCGCCTCGTTCTTGCGCGGGTCCGGGGAGAAGGTCATCAGCGTGCCCTGGCCGGCATCGCCGGTGATCGCCCAGTACTCGTCGCTGACCAGTGCATCGCCGGACATCAAGATGGTGTCCATACCCTGCTCGCGCATCTGACGCGCCATCAGGCCGGCTTCGGTATGATAGCCGCCGACATAGACGAGGCCGACGCCGGCTTCCTTCATCTTGGTGACAAGAGCGGTGTAGTCCTTTTCGCCGGCGGTGTAGGACTCCACGAGAACCGGGGTCTTGCCGGCCGCCTCGTAAGTCTTCTGCGTCTCGTCGGCCAGGCCCTTACCATAGGCGGTCTTGTCGTTGATGATCGCGACCTTGAGATCTGGGAAAGTCTCGGCGATGTAATTGCCGGCAACCTCACCTTGCTGGTCGTCACGGCCGCAGACGCGGAAGATGCCGCCACCGGGACGCTTGTCGGTGAAATCGGGATTGGTCGAGGCCGGCGAGATCTGCACGATCTGCTCGTCGTTATAGACCTGGCTGGCCGGGATCGAGGAACCCGAGCAGAAGTGACCGGCGACGAAGGGCACGCCCTGCGAGGCAAACTGGTTGGCGACCGCGACGGCCTGCTTCGGGTCGCAGGCGTCGTCGCCGACGGACAGTTTCAGCATTTCGCCGTTGACGCCGCCCTTGGCGTTGATGTCGGCGACGGCTTGCTCGGCGCCGGTGCGCAACTGCTCGCCGAAGCTGGCATACTGGCCGGTCATGGGGCCGGCGACGCCGATAGTGATCTCGGCGTAGGCCGCGCCCGCGAAGACGAGGTTGAGCGCTGCGCCCGCTAGAAGTATTTTCTTCATGAGAATCTTCCCTGTTTATTCTTTGAGGCGGCCAGAAGGCCACGGAGATGCAATGTGCATCCCCTCCTGGCGGGGATTAAAGACCGGATCGGCCGGCGTTGGAATAGCGCCGGCCTAAAAATTCAAAGATGCTGAATCGCGGAGCAGACCGATCAGTTTTCGTGGCGCAAAACGCCGTATTGCCGGCTCATTTGCCGAGTGCGCACGAAACTGCGCCCGGCGGCCGCGAAAGCGAACAGCACGATGTAATCGATAAGCGCATAGTAGAACGCGACGCCGAAGGTCGCGGGCGGCAGAAAGAAGGTCCCGCCAAACAGGCTGAAATGAATAAAGCGGACCGCGATGGTCAGAAGCAGGACATAGAACGCCATCAGACCCCAGCCGCTCCAGGTCAGAGCTGTCGACCGCCCGATCATCCAGGCGCCGCCGCCGCCCAGAATTACCGTGACGAACAGGAATTCACCGATCGCGACTTCCCAGAGCAAGGACATTTCGGGCGCCATCAGTGTGCTCCTCCCTCGAGATAGGCGCTGCGAACCTCCTCGCGGGCGAGTAGCTCCTTCCCGGTGCCGGTCATGGTGATTGTGCCGTTGACCATCACGTAGCCGCGATGGGCGAGGCGCAGGGCATGGAAGGCGTTCTGCTCGACGAGAAAGACCGTCAGGCCCTCGTTGCGGTTGAGTTCGCGAATGACCTCGAAGATCTGCTTGACGATCAAAGGGGCGAGGCCGAGCGAGGGCTCGTCCAGCAACAGCAGCTTCGGCCGGCTCATCAGCGCCCGTCCGATCGCCAGCATCTGCTGCTCGCCGCCGGACAGGGTGCCGCCACGCTGGCCGCGGCGCTCTTTGAGGCGCGGAAACAGCTCGAAGACCTTGCGCAAATCGTCGTCGAAAAAGGAGTCGTCCTCCAGGATCGCGCCCATCTGGAGATTCTCCATCACCGTCATGCGCCCGAACACCCGGCGCCCCTCGGGCGACTGGGCGATCGACTTGGACATGATGGTATGGGTCGGCAGATGGGTGATGTCCTCGCCGCGGTAGACGATCTGGCCCTCGCGGGCGCGCGGATTGCCGCAGATCGTCATCATCAGCGTCGATTTTCCGGCGCCATTGGCACCGATCATCGTAACGATCTCGCCTTCGTAAACGTCGACATCGACCCCCTTGAGCGCCTGGATCTTGCCGTAGAAGGTCTGAAGGCCACGGATCGTCAGCAACGGTTCGGCCGTCGGCTGCGTTTCGACAACGGCGCTCATGTGGCGCCTCCCTGAGGGCTTGCGGGCGCGGCGTTGGCGGGCCCTTTCTTGATGTGAAGGTCTTCCTCTATCGCGTCGACCTCTTCATCGTCGACGCCGAGATAGGCCGCGATGACCTTCGGATCGTTGCGGACCTTGTCGGCCGAACCGTCCGAAATCTTCTTGCCGTAGTCGAGGACGATGATGTGATCGGAAATTTCCATGACCACGCCCATGTCGTGCTCGATCAGCAGAACCGACACGTCGTGCTCGTCACGAATATATTTCAACAACGTGTTGAGCTCGGCGGATTCGCGCGGATTAAGGCCGGCGGCCGGCTCATCGAGGCACAGAAGCGACGGATCAGTGCACATCGCGCGGGCGATTTCCAGCCGACGCTGGGCACCGTAAGGAAGATCCGACGCCGGATCGTCCGCCCGATCGAGCAGGTTGGTATGACGCAGCCAATCGACGGCCTTGTCCTTGGCGGCGGCTGCGGCGCGGCGGTAGCCGGGCAGGCCGATCAATCCGCCGATGGTGAAGTTGGAGGCATCCATCAGCTTGTTATGCTGGGCAACGAGCAGGTTTTCCAGCACCGTCATGCCGCCAAACAGGCGGATGTTCTGGAACGTCCGCGCGACCCCGGCGACCTCGGTGATCTTGAAGTCCGCCATGCGCTCGAGGAGAAAGATTGAGCCAGATTCGGCGTCGATATACTGCCGGCCGCTATCAGTGAGTTCGCGGACCTTCGCCTCCGGGATGCCGCGGCCGCGGCGCAGCGCGATGCGCCCTTCGGTCGGCTTGTAGAAGCCGGTGACGCAGTTGAACACCGTGGTCTTGCCGGCGCCGTTCGGACCGATCAGCGCGGTGATGTCGCCGCGGCCGACGTTAAAGGACAGATCATCGACGGCGGTGAGGCCGCCGAAGCGCATCGTCAGATGCTCGACCGTGAGGACCGGGTCGACCGACCAGCGTTCGCTTTCCTTCAACATCAGTGACCCTCGCCCTGGGCGACAAGATCGGCGCCGATCTTCTTCTTTTGTTTGTAGAATACGGAAGGCGAGCGAGACGAAATCAGGCCGCGCGGCTTCCACACCATGATCCCCACCATGGCCAAGCCGAAGATCAGCATCCGGTACTGGGTGGGATCGAAATCGCTGCCGAATACGGCCTGCAGGGCCGTCAGGTTTCGCAGGAGTTCGATGCCGCCGATCATCACCACCGAGGCGATGACCACGCCGAGCTGCGAGCCGAGACCGCCCAGCACGACGATGGCCAGCACGATCGCCGATTCGATGAAGGTGAAGCTTTCGGGGGAAATGAAGCCCTGACGCGCAGCGAAGAACGAGCCGGCGAAGCCGCCGAACATCGCGCCGGTGGCAAAAGCCGTCAACTTGACGTTGACCGTGTTGATACCGAGCGAGCGACAGGCGATCTCGTCCTCGCGCAACGCTTCCCAGGCGCGGCCGACGGGCAGCTTGCGTAGCCTGAGGGTCACCAAATTGGTGATCAGAGCCAATGCGAGAATGATATAATACAGGAACACGAAGCGCTGCACCGAGCTGTATTCGAGGCCGAAGAAGTCCGAGAAGGACCCCTCACCGCGCGAAAATTCGAGACCGAAAAGGGTCGGTTTCGGGATGCCTAGCAGGCCGTTCGGTCCGCCGGTGAACTCGTACCAATTGAGCAGCACGATACGGATGATCTCGCCGAAGGCGAGCGTCACGATCGCCAGATAGTCACCGCGCAGGCGTAGCACCGGGAAGCCGAGCATGACGCCCCACATCGCCGCGAACAGCCCGGCCATCGGCAGGCAAACCCAAAAGCCGAGGCCGAAATTCGTCGACAGCAGCGCGAAGGAATAAGCGCCCACCGCATAGAAGGCGACGTAGCCGAGATCGAGCAGGCCAGCGAGACCGACCACGATGTTCAGGCCCCAGCCCAGCATCACATAAGTGAGGATGAGGATGGCCAGGTCGAGGAGATAGCGGTTCTGGCTCGGAAGAAACGTGTCGAGCAGGAAGGGCAGCGTGAAGGCGACAAACAGCAGGAGGATACCGAAGACCTTGCCGAGCGGAAGGCCGCCGGTGGCCGCCCGGCTCTTCGTCCGTTTGAAATAGCCGCTGATCGGCCGCTCGGCCTTGAACAGGAAGTAGGACAGCACGAACCGCCCGACGAAGGCGATGGCGATCCAGCTGAGCCACAGCATCGGCCGGGCTAAGAGGTCGAGGCCGCCGGTCGCGATGTCGCTGCGAAAGGCGAGAAAGACCAGCGTCAGCCCGGCGACGATCGCCGCTGTGATGCCCGCCTCCTTCAGCGAGGCGACGAGGCGGCTGTCGCTTTGCGGTGCCTCTACGAAGGGGGGCTCGCCGCGTGCTGCCTCGCGGCGCTCTTCCTGCTTGAGTTCGGCGCCTTCCGGAGTGATCGTGGCGGCTGTCGGATCGTCGGCCATCGTCTCAGACCTTCACGACTTCCGGCCGGCCAAGCAGGCCGGACGGCATGAAGATCAGGACGATCGCGAGAATGGAAAAGGCCGCGACGTCCTTGTACTCGACCGAGAAATAGCCCGACCAGAATGTCTCGATCAGGCCGATGGCCAAACCGCCGAGCATGGCGCCCGGCATCGAGCCGATGCCGCCGAGAACGGCCGCGGTGAAGGCTTTCACGCCGGCGACGAAGCCGATGTAGAAGTCGATAACGCCATAATAGAGCAGGTACATCATGCCGGCGACGGCGGCGAGGGTGGCGCCCATCACGAAGGTCAGCGAAATCGTCCGGTCGACATTGACGCCGAGCAACGAAGCCATCTTCTGGTCCTGCTCACAAGCCCGCTGCTGCCGTCCGAGCGATGTGCGCGAAATGATCAGCGAGAAAACGGCCATCAGGACGATGGTGGTCGCGATGATGATGATCTGCATGTAGGAAATCTGCACCGCGATGGCGCCGGGACCGTCGATGAGCGTGATTCCGCCCTGGATCTGCGGCGGCAGCGGCTTGACGCGCGCGCCCTGCGTGATCTGGACGAAGTTCTGCAGGAAGATCGACATGCCGATGGCGGTGATCAGCGGCGCCAGCCGGAACGAGCCGCGCAACGGCCGATAGGCCACCCGTTCGATGGTCCAACCCCAGAGCGCCGTGAGAAGCATGGCGACCGCCAGCATGATCACCAGCACCAGCGGCAGGAAGGTGATACCGATCGCGGCGAGCAGGAGGAACGTGGTGAGCGCGATGAAGGAGCCAAGCATGAAGATTTCGCCGTGGGCGAAATTGATCATGCCGATGATGCCGTAGACCATCGTGTAGCCGATGGCGATCAGGCCGTAGATCGACCCGAGAGTGATCCCGTTGATCAATTGCTGGAGAAAATATTCCATGGTCCGCCCGTGTTCCGGTGCTGGGTTCGCCGTTTCCGGCCGACGCATCGAGCTGTCAGGAACGCCGCGTCGCATGCCATGATCAATTCCATAGCAACGCTACGTCCGCAAGCCTCGGCGGCTCGTGGCGGCAAAGTTGTTCACCTCATGCACAGTCATGATGTCGCGGTTTGATCAGAACGCAGCAGCGGCACGTCCGCCGCGATGTTCAGATGGTCGGCGAGCGGGGTGCGGGCCGGTTTCCATCGAAATCGTCGGCTGTGGTCGCTTCAGGCTCGACCGCGCCGCGCGATTCCAGCCATCTGGCGATCATCCACCAGCCGACCGCCCAGGCCGCGCCCGCCGTCCAGCCGGCCAGCACGTCGGACGGCCAGTGGACGCCGAGGTAGACCCGGCTGACGCCGACGAGCACCGTGAGGAAGACCGCCACGCTGATGAGAAACGCGCGCACCCGTCGCTGCGTTTGAACACGGGCGACAAGGATCGCCAGCGTCAGATAGGTGACCGCCGACATCATCGCGTGACCGCTCGGAAAACTCGCCGTGTAGACGAACGAGCCATGCGGGACGAGCGAGGGACGGGGCCGGTCAAAGCCATATTTCAGGAGCTGGCTCATGAGGAAGCCGCTGCCGATCGCGGCGAGGACCAGCAGCATCGAGCGGCGGTTGCCCTGCATCCATAAAAAGCCGGCTGTAAAGACGGTGATGAGGACCAACGCTCCCGTGCCGCCGAAGGCGGTCATGTCGCGGCCGAACTCCTCCGCCCAGCGCGGGCCACGCGGGTCGGAGGCATCGGCCGGATTGCGCAGGGACAGCAGGATCTCGGCGTCGAAGCCCTTGGTGTCTCCCTCCACCACTTCGCCGGCGACCGAGACGAATCCCCAGATCGATGCGGCGACGAGGAGCGCGGCGATAAGAGTGGTCAATTCGACCCGGTCACTGATCCATTGCTTGACGGCGTAAAGTCTCATGAAGGCGGCTTTCGTCATGACATGGTTGGTATGGCGGCAGTCGCACGCAGGCTGGCGCTCAGCATGGCCACCACCGGGTCACCCGTTCATCATTCGGTCGGTCCGGTCAACGTTCTGGGCCCGACTCGACCACCTATGGGAGGCGCGCACATAATTGCGCGAAAGATTGTCAGGCGCTACCGACAGAGCCAAGGGATTTACGGACCGGAGCAGAGATGGACCTGATCGAACCGCGCGGCGGAATCTGGCATGTGGCCCATGGCCGCAGCCTCGACCTATCCGGCGCCGCGCACATCATGGGCGTGCTCAACGCCACGCCCGACAGCTTTTCCGACGGGGGGCGCTACGCCAGCGTCGAGGCGGCGGTGGCGGAGTCGCTGAAGATGGTCGAGGAGGGCGCGGCGATCGTCGACATCGGCGGCGAATCGACCCGGCCCGGCGCGATGCCCATCGACGCAGCCGAGGAGCAGCGCCGGATCATGCCGGTGATCGAGGAACTGGCGCGCCGTTCCGACTGTCTCATCTCGGTCGACACGTATCGCTCCGAAACCGCGCGGCTGGCCGTGACGGCCGGGGCGCATATCGTCAACGACGTCTGGGGCGCCCAGAGGGATGAGGCCATCGCAAAGGTCGCGGCGGAAACCGGCGCCGGGCTGTGCCTGATGCATACTGGGCGCGAGCGTGAGAAACGGCCTGACGTCATCGACGATCAGTTCCTGTTTTTGGAGAAATCGCTGGAGATTGCCCGCAACGCCGGCGTGCCGGACGCGGCGATCGTCCTCGATCCCGGATTCGGCTTTGCCAAGGACGGGCCGGAGAATTTGATGCTGCTGGCGCGGCTGGACGAGTTGAAGGCGCTCGGCTTTCCGCTCCTCGTCGGCACCTCGCGCAAGCGCTTCGTGCGAGGCGCGGTGGGCAGCGAAGATCCGGAGCCGGACATCGCGACGGCGGCGACCAGCGCGCTTTTGCGCGAGCGCGGTGCCGACATCTTTCGCGTCCATAACGTGCCGGCCAACCGCGACGCGCTGCGGATCACCGACGCCATGCGCCGCGCCATGAAGGGCGAACGCTGGTGACGGCCAAAGCCATTCTCGGCCTCGGCGGCAATATCGGCGATCCGGCGAAGACGATGGCGGCGGCGCTGCGCCTGATCGACGCGCGCGACGATACGCGTGTCCTCGGCGCTTCGCGGCTTTATCGCACCCCGCCCTGGGGCAAGACCGACCAGCCCTTTTTCGTCAACGCCTGCGCCGCCATCGAAACGACGCTTGGGCCTCGCGACGTCCTCGATCTGTGTCTTCAAACAGAGCAGGCGTTCAAACGGGAGCGGCGCGAGCGCTGGGGACCGCGCACGCTCGATCTCGACGTGCTCGACTACGGCGGGATGCCTTACGAGGACAAGGCGCTGACGCTGCCGCATCCGCGCGTGAGCGAGCGGGCCTTCGTGCTGATTCCGCTCGCCGATATCGCGCCGGACCTGGTCTTTGGGGAGCGGACGGCAGCGGACTGGGCTGCGCGCGTCGACCGGGAGGGGATCGAACCGGCGAGCGAGGACGGGAATTGGTGGCGGGAGGAGCGTCGGGCAAATGGTTAGAACTGCGACGAGCGCATCCACTCAATGCGTTCGCATCATTGGCCATGGCATTATGCTCCCTCGCAGTTTTGAGCTGGCGCAGGGAATCTTCGTCGATCCGGTAGTTCCTATTTATACAATGCAGGAAGTGGCTGATGGTAGTGAGCGGTTCACCGACTATTCAGCCGTCGTCACCGGACGCGATATAGCAAATTTCGCGCTGCGGGTTGAGAGCGAAAGACCCCGCGATGCGCTTGCAATTAAAAGCTGGAACGCGTTGTGGGATTTTCACTTACTGTCCCTTGCAGCCGGAGCTCCTGTCTGCTCTCTCTTCTCCGTTGCTTCTGGATCGCGTTTTATTTTTACGGCAGCTAATCGTAACAGTATTATTCGCCATTCACGGATGTTAAGTGTATAAGAGGCCGTTTCGAAACCCTGCCAAGACCAGCCTCCATGGTTCACCCGGGACGCCCAAACCCGCGGAAATCGGGTATCATGTCATTGCGGAGCGACCATCCGAGGGGCCTTTGAACCCGCCGCAGTGAGTTTCGAAACGGACTCTAAGAGGCCGTTTCGAAACCCTGCCAAGACCAGCCTCCATGGGTCACCCGGGACGCCCAAACCCGCGGAAATCGGGTATCATGTCATTGCGGAGCGACCATCCGAGGGGCCTTTGAACCCGCCGCAGTGAGTTTCGAAACGGACTCTAAGTGATGAAAGTTTGCGATGGGCCAGGAAATATAGAGGCGAATTCCGCGATCTGATCAAGGTTCCCACATTCAGCGCAGCGATGCGTTGCTATGGTAATTCCCATCAATTGTTCGATCTTGACATGCGAATCATGCTTCTTTGGTCGGGAATTGAGGGTCTCCTATCGGTTGATGGAGAGCTAACCCGAAGGATCGCACTTTACTCCGCTCTCATGATTGAAGGGAGCCACGACGAAAAGCTGAGATGGTTTGCGGAAATCAAAAAGGCTTACGGCGTGAGATCCAAGGCTGTTCACGGCGGAACTGCGAGCAAGCAGATCCTGCAAGACGGATATCAGCAGGCAAGTCGCATCTTGGTCAGGCTGCTTGTCCGATGCGTTGAACTCGGGCGCGTCCCGACACCGTCAGAACTGGACGCCCAGACGCTTAGAGTCCGTTTCAAAACTCTCTACCACGCAGTTCGGAATGAGATTTGGCCGCTGTCAGCGATGCAGTTTCGCCGGTTTCCTGCCCGTG
>NZ_JAZHLJ010000169.1:0-2945 GCF_036549495.1 Aurantimonas sp. C2-5-R2 | reverse complement strand
TATGATATCTTTCTTCATGGCGTTGCTCTCCTCAGTGGAATCGGCACCCCGAGCCTAACGGCTCAAGGCGGGCAACGCCGCCCACTTCAGAAATTCAACAGAGACCGGGACATTCCCAAAATTAGTCCACGGTAGCGGCGGGATAGTCCCGCTTCGGGCGGCGTAAAAGTCGGCCACCTATTTTTCTTCTGCGACGATTGCAGGAGGGTTGGGGATCTATACCGTGGATTTATATATGAAGGTTCGTCTGGCTTGCTCGGAAGGTATGAGCCGGCGTCAGGCGGCAAAGCATTTCAACATATCGCGCGACAGCGTTGCCAAGATGATGTCGTATTCGACGCCGCCCGGCTATCAGCGTCAGTCACCGATCCGACGGCCCAAGCTGGATGGGTTTGTTTCGACCATCGATCACTGGCTTGACGAGGACGTGAAGGTGCCGCGCAAGCAGCGCCATACGGCCAAGCGGGTGTTTGACCGGCTTCGTGACGAGTGCGGGTTCACCGGCGGCTACACGATCATCAAGGATTACGTGCGCGAGCGAGAGCAGCGTCGCCAGGAGGTGTTCGTGCCGCTGTCGCATCCGCCAGGGCATGCACAGGCCGATTTCGGCGAGGCGATGGTCGTCATCGGCGGGGTGGAGCGCAAGGCGCATTTCTTCGTGCTCGACCTGCCGCATAGCGATGGCTGTTATGTTCGGGCCTATCCGGCGGCGGTGTCGGAAGCCTGGGTGGATGGGCACATCCATGCGTTCGCCTTCTTCGGCGCAGTGCCGCATATCGTTTCATCGACGAAGACCAGCCGGGCCGGTTGCCGGCGCATGAAGGGCTGACGGTGTTCGCGCCACTCACGCCGCGCCGCCTTGACGTCGGAGCGTTCTTGTTCCGACGCCAGCAGCGCTTATGGAATGGCTCGCCCCTTTCCCTCGGCGCATGATTGCGTCGTCGATGAGGATGGCACGGAGGCGAGCCGATGAATGAGATCAGGGTTCTTGGTATCGATCTTGGAAAAGACGTTTGCAGCGTTGTCGGCTTGGACGAAGCCGGGACAGTGCTGCTGCGGCGCAGAATGCGTCACGCCAGCGTATTGAAGCTGGCGACTGGAATGCGTGCCTGCGTGATGGCGATGGAAGCCTGTTGCGGAGCCCATCATCTCGGCCGCCAGCTTCGTGAGCGGGGCCACGATGTGCGGTTGATGTCGCCGGAATATGTCCGTCCCTTTGTGAAGGCGCAGAAGAACGACGATCGTGATGCCGAGGCGATAGCGGAAGCCGCGACTCGTCCCACGATGCGCTTTGTGGATCTGAAGAGCGACGAGCAACTCGACATGCAGAGCCTGCATCGGGCTCGAGATCGGCTTGTTGGGGAGCGCACGGCTCTGATTAACCAGCTTCGGGCGATCCTTCTCGAGCGGGGCAGTGTGATCGCCAAGGGACGGAGCAAGCTCGAACGCCAGCTTGACCATCTTCTCGCCGGCAAGATGGCGATCAGCTGCCGGATGAGGGTGCTGATCGAGGATATGCGAGACGAATGGCGCGCCCTCGATGCTCGGATCGCCACCTTCGACGCGGAGTTCGCGGAACTTGCCCGCACAGATGCATCGATGAAGCTGCTATCGACGATCCCGGGGATCGGCCCCTTGAACGCGACCGCGTTCGTAGCTTCGATCGGAAAGGCCGAGACGTTCGGTCGTGGCCGCGACCTTGCGGCCTGGCTCGGTCTCGTCCCGCGGCAGATGACGACCGGGGGCAAGCCGCGACTTCTGGGTATCACCAAACGCGGCAACGGCTATCTCAGGCGGATGCTGATCCACGGAGCGCGAGCCGCGCTTCCATCTCTGGCCAAGGGGCAGACGCTGATGGGCGAGTGGCTGCGAGGCCTGCTGTCGCGAGCGCACATGAACACCGCTGTTGTCGCGCTGGCGGCGAAGATGGCCAGGATCATCTGGGCGGTGTTGAGAAGCGGCCGCCCCTTCGACATGGCGGTGGCGCCGTCGGCCGGATGAGATGATAAGAAATCGGCCGGGAGGGCATCCTTCCTGCCGGAGATGTCTGTGAGTGGACTGAAAAGATGGCCTGACAGTCGAACGGTGTACCGACATCCTGACTAAAAAAATGGCGCCAGACGCCGTAGTGCTTATGAGGATCGGTACGCGCGGAAGCTCCATCTTGGCCGGGGACGATCTTCGCCCCGAGACCGGATACGTTGGCGCAGACTGAGATGCCGTCAAAAGTCGCTTGCAGACGGGGCGAGCCATACGTTTTTTTATATGTGAAACCTTCCTTGCGCAGGAGCTTGGACAGGTTGGACGGGTCGACCGTCACGCCATGCTGGACTTCGAGCCAAGCGGCAAGGTCCGGCATCGTGATGTCGGGCTTGGCCCTGACCTTGTCGATGAGCGAGCGCCGATGCGGTCCGAGCTTACCCGATCCCTCGGGGCGGCCCTGCCTGGCCGGCGCCACGGAGCCGGTGGCTCGATAACGTTTCTGAACCCGCACAGCTGTCGAGGGCGCGACTTCGAACCGCGCCGCCATCGTGCGACGTGAATGACCCGCCGCGACCCCGCGCACGATCCTCTCCCGCAAATCTGATGAAACAGCCTTTCACATAAATCACCTCCTGCTCACAGATAATCAAACCGAACATCAAATGGGAATCTGGAGGCTTCTGTGAGGTCCGCGGGCGCGGGTCGGCAACCTCCTCGGCGGACCGGAGGACCTCATTGAAGCCGGATTGAGCGAACCCGCGGGTCGGTTTGGCTTATGGGGATTGTATCTGCGGCGTCTGATCGCGGGGGCGGGTTTGGTGGGGTTGCGCGAGGCCTGAAGCAGGTCGATCGAGACGAGGACGTTGCCTTTCGGACCGTCCGACCGGGATGAAGCCGTTTCGTCCCGCACCATAGCCGCGGCTCTGGTGCCGTTCCGGACCGAAAGGATCACCACGAACAAT
>NZ_JAZHLJ010000168.1:0-3031 GCF_036549495.1 Aurantimonas sp. C2-5-R2 | reverse complement strand
CCGAAAAGGAAATCGGCACGAAACTCCACGCAGACTTACCGCCGCCCACGCTTCTCTTTCTTCTCAATATCAAATTGTCAAAGATCACGGCATGACCGAAGCCACAACGCCGGGAACCGCAAGCGGAAGCGGAAGCTTGCCGTACCCTTGAGAGGGTCGCTGCATTAGCGGCACTCGAAAAGATAGGACGAAGGCGGCACAAAACCGAACCGGTCAGAACATTTTGTTCGTACCGGCTCTCGGCGACCCGTCAGGCCGCCCCGGCGCCACCACCGTCGTCGATGACCGGCATATAGGCGATCACTGATCCGCCTGTCAACGCCGGTCGTCGCAAAAAATTCAAAAAGCCCACGGCGGCTGCCTGGCGCCAGCGCCGCGTGGCGCGCAAAGGCGCTCGGCGCGGTGCTCCTCCGGTTTGGAACGTCATCCGCCGAAAGCGCCGGCGGTTGCCTCGTGCATCGAGGTCTGAACCGCAGCAGCGGATCGAGGCGGTGCCACCAGCGCGGTCAGCAACTGCCCTTGAGCCCACATGGTCGAGACGCTATTGCCGGCGAGCGGGGTTTCCAAGGCGCGCTCCGCCAACGAAGCGCCTCGGTCGATATTTCGCCACCTTGTACGCGCAAACGCGATGAACAAATGACGACGGGGGACAGACCGCTTGCGATACGACAGGCCGGCTTTTGGGGACGAGCCGCCGCTGGTAGCCGATCGGCGTCGCCGACCGGACCGGCGGCAGGTGTCGGCGCGCTGGCTGGCCGGTACGCTGCTGACCGGCCTCACCTCGACCGCCTTGATGGGCATCGCCCTCTCCGCGGCGCTCGACGGTCACCGCGGCGCCGCGCGGCCCGCCGGCCTCGCAGCGCTGGTTTTCAACAAGACGCTCACCGAGAAAGGCGAACGCGTCGTGGCGACCGCGATCCCGGTCGCCCGCAGCCGCCAGATCATCGAGCTGTCGACCATGAGCAAGGAGGGTGATCGCGAGGTCATCCGCACCCTCCCCTTCGGCTACGTCAACATGCTGCTTGGCGCGCGCTATCAGGCCGGCGCCGACTATCCGAGCTTCGATCCATTGAAAATCTTCGCCGACGCCGCGGATGGGGAGTCGGGTACCGACGCTGCGGAGCCTGCCCAGATTTATGGGGCGCGGGTCGAATCGGAGGTGCAGCTCAAGGTTCAGTCCTTCGAATACGACGAAGCCGCCTATGAACGCGTCGACGCCCTCACCGCCGCCAATGCGGAACAGCTTGTGCGCTCGGTCGCGCCGGGCCTTTCCTACCGGCCGGTCCAGATCGCGTCGCTGGCGACCGTCGACCCGATGCGCTTCAACCTGACAAGCGACGCACCCGACTACGAGCCGGGCTCGGCGTTCCGGGTGGTGGAGGAAAACGTCTCGCTGGCAACCTCCGACACGGACGACACGCTTCCGCGCTTCCACGAGGAAGTCATCCCGTTGCGCGAGACGACGAAGATTGCCGACATTCTCGATGGCAGCGGCCGCTCGGATGCCGAGGCTGGCGCCGCGGTGGAGGCGTTGGTTGGACTTCTGAAATCCGATGAACTGAAAGCCGGTGACGCATTGCGGGTCGGTATCGTCACGAGCGACGATCGCGCGCGGGTCGTGCGGCTTTCGGCCTACCGCGGCAGCCGGCATCTTGCCACCGCCGCCGAGACCGAGGATGGCCCCTTCGCGGCGGCGGCGGCGCCGGAAATGGGCGAATCGGTTGCAGATGCCTTCAATGAGAACGAAAACGAGGCGCCGTTGCGCGCCGACATGCCCAGCGTCTATGATGGCGTCTACCAGGCGGCGCTTTCCTATGGTCTGAACAGCCGGCTTTGCCGTCAATTGGTGAGCATGCTCGCTTCGGAGGTCGACCTCCAGGCTCGGCTGAGCCCGACCGATCGACTGGCCGTGTTCTATTCCCTGGAAGAAGGCGAAGAAGACGCAACCGACAAATCAGAGATCCTGTTCGTCGAGGTCCGCTTCGGCGACACCACGAAGCGCTTCTACCGGTTTCGACCGAACGACGCCGACAGTGCCGACTATTTCGATGCGGAAGGCCGCAGCGCCAAACAGTTCCTGTTGCGCAATCCCGTGCCCAACGGTCGCTTCACGTCGAGTTTTTCGCCCAATCGCAAGCATCCGGTGCTCGGCTATGTGCGTCCGCATTGGGGGGTCGACTGGGCGGCGCCGCGCGGCACGCCGATTCTCGCCTCCGGCAACGGCGTCGTCGAAAAGGCTGGCTGGTCCAGCGGCTATGGTCGCCAGACCATCATCCGTCATGCCAATGGCTACGAGACCTCCTATTCGCACCAGAACGCCATCGCCAAGGGCGTCAAGGCGGGCGCCAAAGTGCGCCAAGGGCAGGTGATCGGCTATGTGGGCTCGACCGGCCTGTCAACCGGCAACCATCTTCACTATGAATTGTCGGTCAACGACAAGAAGGTCGATCCGATGCGCATCAAGCTGCCCTCGGGCCGCGCGCTGAAGGGCGCCGAACTCGACACCTTCGAGCGGGAACGCGACCGCATCGACAATTTGTTGCGCGAGCGCGTCGAGTCGCCGCTGGTCGCCAGTCGCTGACCATCGGAGATGGCGTCGCGTCCGCGCGACGCGAGAACCCGTCAAAGCCGCTGAGTCCTAATCGCCCCGCGCCGACGCGCTGCAGCAACTCCCGACCAAGTGGACGGGACGCCAGTGATACCTCAGGCGAAGGTCCGGTAGGGAGCGAAACGGCTTTCCTGCACCATCCGCCAGCGCCGTGAGGTCGACAGCACGGTCTCGTTCGCGTCGCCGCTTCGCCCAAGCAGTCCGACATCTGCGAGAATATGGCCGTCATGCGCGGCCATGGAGCGGTTGAGAAGTTCGGCACTCTTCATGGCCCGGCCGGCGGTCTTGGTCTTGATACCGGTCTTCAATCCAAACATGTCGCACCCCTACGCTGAGGCTTATCCCGTTGTCCCAGGTCGCCCTAAATGTGGTATCTTGACCCGGATGGGCTGCCGGAACGGTGGCTATGACGGGACAGCCGAT
>NZ_JAZHLJ010000167.1:0-3089 GCF_036549495.1 Aurantimonas sp. C2-5-R2 | reverse complement strand
ATGGACGACATCCCCGAACCGCTCAATCCCGACCGGATGCCGTTCCAAAACGCCGCGTGATCACTTTTTACACGTATCTTCAACTGACCCCGCTATGGCCAACCGCGACACCTCCGTTGCCGACTTCGCCGCCGAGCTCGGCATCAAGCCGGTCACGCTCTACCGGTATGTCGGCCCGAACGGCGAACTCCGGGAGCATGGCCAACAGGTGCTGGCTGCGAAGAACGTGCCCTCAGGAGCGAAGGCTTAGCGTAGTATCTCGCCCTCTCCCGCAACCGACCCCGGCGTGATCGAGATGCGGTTCTCGCCGCGCCAGAGAATGCGCACCGCTTTGTTGTGGGGGAGTTCGGCATTCAGGAGCCGCAGCTCCCGCTCGAGCTCCGCCTTGATGGCGGCGGTAAAGGCCTTGGCGTCCGGCGTGAGATTCAGGCCGTTGTAATAGGAAGCGCGCCTGGCCTCGAAATCCTTGGGCAAGTCATCGTCGGGATTGCGATAGCGGTCGGCGCCGACGATCCAGATCTCCTTGGCGCGGATGCGCTCACGCAACTGACTGAGGACACAAAGCTCGTAGCTGATGCGGTTGACGCGCCCATCCTCACCGACGACAGCGCCACGCCATTTCGCCGGCACGACACCGTCGATCGGAGCCTCTTGCCGAGGGACAAAGCGGCATCCATCGTCGAGCCTTCCCCTAATCCAGTCTAGGGCTTCCAGAACCGGACGCCAGGCCGTGTTGTTCGAGCGGAACTCCAGAACCGAAAGCAGCTTCGGCAACATCCTGCGGTAATGACCGGCATAGGACCCGCGCATCACCTTGTAGATACGCTTGTCGAGCGCTCCTTTCGCCCGGTACTCGTCGACGATCGCCGCAAGCTTCTTCTCGCCCGCCACCGGAAAAATCACATCGCAGATGCGGCCCGACGGATCGTCGATTGCCGCGGCCGCGATCTCGACCAGAAGCCACTCCTTGCCGTAAACCTTTTCGATGTCGCGGGCGATCCCGGCAATCACCTTGCGCTTCGAGCGCACGCTGATCTTGTGAACGGTCTCCACCAGAAGGTCGATCATTCCATCGACGATCTGCGCCTCGCGCGACATCAGAAACACGGCGTAAAGGCCCATTTGCCGCGCCGGAGCGTGCCGGCGCATCTCCGATGCCTTTTCACCCCCGACCCTTCGCACGATCTGCTCGATCCAAGCCTTGCCGGGGACCGACAGAAGCTCTCTCGGCAGTTTCAAGTCCTGGATGAAGGCCAGCCGGTCTGTGATGGCGATGATGTTGTCGAGGCTCGCCTGACCCGCATCAGCCTTGATCGTGTGAAATCCGGTCGCGCTGTCCGGATCGGCCAGCGAGGCCTCCATCAATGCGATGGTTTCGGGACGAAGCCGGTCAGCGACACGGGCGAGATAGGCCTCCAGAAATCGCTGGCGCTCGGAGCGCACGACCCGCTCGATCTCCTTGCGCGAGGGCCCGAAGATCTTCCGGTCCAGGCACCAAAGGAAGACGTGCTCCATCATTGCCCCGACCGACATGCCGCCAGGACAAAGTTCGGCCGATATCCAGACCGTCAGCGTCTCGCGATCCGCCCGCTTCATCCTGCGAAAACCGAGATATTGCAAATTCTCCGCGCAATGGCGCCGTCCGGAACGTCCGGAGAAATCATACGTCGAAAGATCAGCGCTGCCGACACCGAGCTGCTCGGCCACATAGGACACGCCGTCTTGGGGCAGGCCGGCGACGTCTTCGACGAAAAACCCGCGGGACGCGAAGAACTTCAGCTGAACCGCCAGGCCCAGCCGCGCCGAAACCGGCTTGCCATTCACGAAATCGCCGTCCGCAAACGACAGGCTCCAGTCCCGCGCCAAAGCCTCGCCTGAAATGCTCCCGCTCATCCATCCGCTCCCTCAATCGAAGCGGAACCTCAATCGTCGGCCCAGTGCGAGTCAATCTATAACGCCACGTTCCTGTAACGTTCCTCAACTTGGCCAAAATCGCAGCTTCGGGCCGACCGGGCCAAGCTGGTGCTCGACCGCTCGTCGATGACGCGCTGGCGGGCCCGGATCGGAGCTGAGCAGCTCGAACTGCTGCTCGCCGAGACGCTCAGCGTCGCGATGCGGACCGCGGCGACGACGCAGGCAGCATGCGAGCGGGTGACGGTGGATACCACCGTCCAGACCAAGGCGGTCGCGCATCCCACCGACAGTCATCTTCTGATGCGCGGAATCGAGTGGCTGAACCGGCTGGCAAAGCGTCACGGCATTGCGCTGCGCCAGTCGTTCCTTCGCGTCGGTCGCCGCGCGCGGCGCGACGTCTCGCGGCTGATCCACGGGCGCGGCCACAAGCAGGCGATGCGCTGGGTCAGGAAGATGCGCACCTGGCTTGGCCGGCTCGACCGCGACATCGGTCGCAAGATCGCCGGAAACGCCGAGCTCGAGGCTGCCTTTGCGCTTGCGCGCGAACGCGTCGCCACGGTGCTCGCCCAGAAGGCGGGCGACAGCGACAAGCTCTATGCGATGCATGCGCCCGAGGTCGAATGCATCGCCAAGGGAAAAGCACGCACACGCTATGAGTTCGGAGTGAAGACCTCGATCGCGGTGACGAATGCGCGCACCGCTGGCGGTCAGTTCATCATCGGCATGCAGGCACTGCCGGGCACCCCCTATGACGGCCACACCCTCAGCGGCCAGATCGCGCAGGTCGAGCGCCTTACGGGCGTGACAGTCGAGCGTGCCTATGTCGATCGCGGCTACCGCGGCCACAAACACGACCGGTTCGCCCGGGTGTTCATCGCCCACAGCCGCGGGATCGCGTCACCAACGGTTCGACGAGAACTGCGACGTCGAAATGCCATCGAGCCGATTATCGGTCATACCAAGAGCGATGGCCTGCTCGAGCGCAACCACCTCGCCGGCGCCACCGGCGACGCGATCAACGCCGTCCTCGTCGCCGCCGGTCACAATATGCGCCTTCTGGTCGCATGGCTCACCGCGCTTTGGCGGGGGATGTCCCGAAGTTTGTTGAACTTCGGCGAACGACGTTGCCGGGGTTGAAGGTTACGCGGCCCTGGAAACGGAGGCAACGGGCTTTT
>NZ_JAZHLJ010000166.1:0-3122 GCF_036549495.1 Aurantimonas sp. C2-5-R2 | reverse complement strand
TGACGGAAGATGTGCGTGACCTCCCCGCAGGAGGGGCAGGTAAAGCCGCTCATGTTCTCGACGATCCCCAGGATCGGCACGTTCACCTGCTCCAGCATCCGCAGGCCGCGCCGCGCGATCTTGAGACTGACATCCTGCGGCGTCGACACGACGATGGCGCCCGCGAGCGGAAACGTCTGCGCCAGCGTCAGTTGCGTGTCGCCGGTGCCAGGCGGCAAGTCGAGCAGCAGCACGTCCAGCTCGCCCCAATCCACCTGCGTCACGAACATTCGGAGATACTTCGTCACCATGGGCCCGCGCAGGATCGCCGGCTTATCGTCGCCGGTCAGCATCCCCATCGAGATCACCTTTACGTCATACGCTTCCGCCGGGATCACCTTTCTTTCGGGTGACATGGCCGGCGGCTGATCGCCGGGTATCCCCAGCATGCCGGGGATCGACGGTCCATAGAGATCAGCGTCCACCAGCCCCACGCGAAGCCCCCGCCGCGCCAGCATGACCGCAAGATTGGCGGTCACGGTGGACTTGCCGACACCACCCTTGCCGCTGGCAATGGCGATGAGGCGGCCAAGATGCGCCAGGGGCTCGGGCGCAGAAGCGGGAGCACTGGACAACTGGTTGCGGTCGTTCAAGGATTTCACCTCCTGTCAGTTCGTGTCAGAGGCACCCGCGTTCGGGCGTCGCCACGAGTGCCGAGCCGGCCGGACGCCCGATCAGCTGTCGGACTGGCGGATTTCGCCGCAGGCGATCGGCAGCGTGGTCTGCGCCGGAACATCGCCGAGCGACTGGACGGTTTCGGGCAGTTCGATTCCCTCGGGCACGCCATGCAGGAAGAGCACCCGCTGCTCGAGGTCGAGCTGCTGGCCGGGGAATTTCTCCGCGAACGCGGATTTGAGCGACGACAGCGACACGCTCTGCTCGTAAGCGTAGGTGCCCTGCGCATCGGCGACGGGATAGCTGTCGGCGACGATCTCCATGCTGGGCGGATCGGCGTGGAACGGGACCATGGTGATGCCGGCACCCGGCTCGGTCTCGATCAGGTCGATGATGCCGTCGCCGTTGGTGTCGCTGTCCGCCGTCGGGCAGGCGGATGCCGCGTCGCCTTCGGTAAAGACGTGGAAATGCTGAAGATGCATGATGTTCGGGGACGTACCCTTGGCATCGACTCGGACAGTCAGTGTGTCGCCCGAGACGGTGAGAGTGCCGGTGCCGCGCGCTTCGGTGCCCGCTGCCTCGGCATTGAGCGGCGAAAGTTCGACCGCATAGGTCGCGTCACTCTCTTCCGCGACACTCGCCTCGGTCAGCGCCGCTAGCGCGATCGCTGTTCCCAGCATGGAGATCTTGCAGGTCATCGCGATATCCTCCTTTTTGATTTGCGCCGGAATCGTCCTGGCGGCTTCCGTCATTCCCTGCCGGTCGCCTTCTCCATCTCATCGAGCGCTAGCGTCGAATGGGCATAGGCGCCGCCGGCGCGCATCTCGACGGCCACCCAGATCGCCTCCATAATCTCGGCCTCGCTCGCCTTGTGCCGCAGCGCCGCCTTGGTGTGGCCCTTGATGCAATAGGGGCACTGGGTGACATGCGCGACCGCCACTGCGATTAACTGCTTGGTCTTTGCATCGAGAGCGCCATCGGCGAAAACCGTCTGACTGAACGTCTTGAACGCCTTTTCCGCGCCGGGCGTCAGCTCCTTGCGGCGCTGCGCCAGCGCGGCGGTGTCGGTGGGGTAGATCTGGTCTGTCATGGCATTTTCTCCTGTCGTGTCCTTCAGCGATAGCCGAGATTCATCACGTAATCGCGCAGCAGTTCCTCCTCCTGCTGGACTTCCCGCAACAGGATCTGGAGAACATCGCGCGCGTTCAGCACGCCCAGTGGGCGACCTGAATTGCCAATGATAGGGATGTTCCTGAATCCACACGCTTTCATGACCTCCCAGACGCCGTGCAACTGGCCCTCGGGCTCCGCCGTGATCACATCACGGGTCATCGCCTCGACCACCGGGGCGGTGCAGCTGGCGCCCGCGCAGCGTCCCGTCTGACGCACCACGTCCGTCTTTGTGAGCACGCCGGCCATCCGTCCCTCGGCATCGCAGACCAGCAGCATGTCGCGCCCGTCGTCCAGAAGCCTCGCTGCCTGCAGAAGCGTCGCGCTAATATCGATGCAGGGCATCCGCTCGCGGGCGATAGGCAGGAGTTTTGCGACCAGCATGCTCTTTCTCCTTTTTGCGGCCCGGACAGCGCGGCAAGAAGCACCGCCACAATCCCGGTCACCGCGCCGCCTGCGGGTTAATCCCGCGGCATTCACATCTTCTCTTCGACAATGTGGTCGTCCTTAATGCCAAGGTCGTGCAACGCCTGGCGCGCCTCATCCATCATCGACGGCGGGCCGCAGAGATAGCAGAGGCGGTTTGCTTCGACGAACTGACGCAAGTAATCCCGATCAAGTCTTTGTTGCGGTACGCCGGCGCCAGGCTCGTCCACGACGAAGACGGTTCTCAGCCCTTTCATTGCCTCGAACCTTTCGCGCCAGATGATGTCGGCCTCGGTCTTGTTCGCGAAAACCAGCGTCGATCCCGCGAGCGTGCCGTGGTCGTGCAACCGTTTGCGCAACACCGCGATCATTGGTGTGATCCCCGCCCCACCGGCGATAAACACGCCCGGTCCCTGATCCGAGATCGCGCCGAACGGTCCTTTGATTTCCACCTCGTCGCCCGCTTTCATCACACCGATCTGCTCGGTCACGCCATGGTGGTCGGGATAGGACTTGATGACGAACTCCAAAGTCGGCTCATGCGGCAAGGTCACCGGGGTAAAGGGGCGGCCCTCGTCTTCCCAGCCATCCTTGAGAAGACGCAGTTCCACTCCTTGGCCCGGGCTGTATTCGAACCCTTCAGGCCGGTCGAAAACCAGATGATGCGTATCGTGCGTAACCGGCTCGATATGATTCAGTGTCATTCGAAATTTCATGGGGCGCCTCCTTCTTCTCTAGGCCGACCGATGCCGCCGCCGACCGGGTCCGTTAAAGCGTGCGCGCGAACGGACGTAATCTTCAACCACCACCTCGGAACGCGACGATCAGCAGCAAGATCATGAGGATCCCATGGATAAGCGCGCCCCGCTAAG
>NZ_JAZHLJ010000165.1:0-3197 GCF_036549495.1 Aurantimonas sp. C2-5-R2 | reverse complement strand
CTCAAGAACCGGTCGCAGCTTCAGCCGGATACCCTGCACGCGGATACCCAGGGCCAGAGCGAGCCGGTTTTTGGACTCAGCAGATTTCTCGGCATCACCCTGATGCCGCGCATGCGCACCTGGGCCGACGTCGCCTTCTACCGGCCGTCCGGATCGGCCCGGTACCGGCATATCGATCCGCTCTTCACGCGCGAGATCGACTGGACGCTGATCGAGACCCACTGGCAGGACATGATGCAGGTCGTGCTCTCTATCCAGGCCGGACTGGTCACGCCATCGATGCTCTTGCGAAAGCTCGGCACGAACAGCCGCAAAAACCGCCTCTATCAGGCGTTCCGCGAATTGGGCCACGTCGAGCGCACGCTGTTTTTGTTGCGCTATATTTCCGACCCGCAGACCCGGCGCACCATCCGCGCCGAAACCACCAAGATCGAGAGCTACAACGATTTCCTCGACTGGATCTCCTTCGGCGGCGCCGTCGTAAAAAGCGCCGATCCCGTCGAGCAGGAAAAGCAGATCAAATACGCCAGCCTCGTCGCCAACGCGATCATGCTCTCCAACGTCGCCGATCTCACCACGGTGCTGACCGCAATGGCCAGGGACAATCATCCCGTCACACCCGAACTCGTCGCCGCAATCAGCCCCTACACGCGCGAGCATATCCGACGCTTCGGCCGCTACGTCCTCGACATGGACGACATCCCCGAACCCCTCAATCCAGACCGCATGCCATTCAAAAGCGCCGCGTGATCACTTTTTACACGTATCTTCAACTGACCCCAAGCTGGTCGGATGAAGGCTCGTCCGCGAAACGCCCGTAGCGCCGGACCTGGTCCCCGGTGAGGAAGCTGACCGGCACAGGCTCTCCTATTTCGCAGCGACCGCACGTTTCTTGAGAAGATCAGCGGCACGCGGGCGCGGTTGGCCCTTGCTGTCGACATAAGCATAGAGCGTCGACAGCGAGACGCCGAGCTGGGCGGCGACATCCCGGGCGCTGTTTTCCCGGTCCGCCATCATCGCCATCGCGGTCTTGAGCTTCGGCCGGGTCATCATCCGCGGCCGTCCGCCGGTGCGATCCCGCGCTCGCGCGGCCGCCAGACCCGCCATCGTACGCTCGTGGATGAGATCGCGCTCGAACTCGGCAAGCGTCGCGAAAATGCCGAAGACCAAGCGACCCGTCGCCGTGGTCGTGTCGACGTCACCGGTCAGCACTTTCAGCCCGATCCCCTGCTTCTGGAGCTCACCGACAAGCCCGACGACATGCGGCAGGGATCGTCCGATCCGGTCCAGCTTCCAGATGACGAGCGCGTCGCCCTCGCGGGCGTTGTCGAGCGCCTGGGCAAGGCCGGGCCGCTCGGTGGCGCGGCCCGAACAGACATCTGTGAATTCGCTTGCAATAANGCGCTTGCTCTGCAGGAACGTGCCGGTCGCGATCTCGCGCACCTTGCTTTCGTCGATGTCAAATCGCTTCGAACCGTGGATCTGACGCAATCCCGATGACGATCACGCGGCGCCGAGCAGCCGGGCTTCGAGCAGGTCGATTTTGGCGCGGCCGTACATCTGACGCTTCACGAGCATTCCCTTGTTGACTTGGCCCTCGGTCTGACCGTTCGACCACNGGATCTGACGCAATCGCGATGACGATCACGCGGCGCCGAGCAGCCGGGCTTCGAGCAGGTCGATTTTGGCGCGGCCGTACATCTGACGCTTCACGAGCTTGAGCTTGTTGACTTGGCCCTCGGTCTGACCGTTCGACCACGGCTCGGTTATCGCTGCCCGCACGGCAGCCAGATCGTTTTGGATGCCGCGGACGAACGAGGCCAGTAGGCTGTGGCTGGCGTTGGCGATCCAGGGATCGAGATCGACGACGGCACGGCTGCGGATCATCGCCTGGAAATGGTCGATCAGGGCTCGTGCATCCGCCAAAGCCGGAGCACCGGCCTCGATCGCGGCGACCATAACCGTTTCTGCCTTCGTGAGATGATCGCGCTTCAGCGTCATCAGGCGGGCGATCGATCGCGCCGATGGGACCTTGTGAAGTTGGGCGGTCGTCATTCGCTCCGATCGCCGCCGCCGCGTCGCCCATTCGCTGACGACGCGGGTCGAGCCGCAAAAGCCAAGACAACGAAGACGGCGCCAGAGTTCGGCGCCGTTGCGGCAGCCGGCCTCCCATTGCGTGTCTAGGAAGGGCAGATGCGGATCGAGCGAACCCTGCCGGGTGCGAAAGACGTCGGTGTGTTCGCCGCGAACGATCTGGCGAACCAGCCCCCGGCTTCGCCCCGTCCGCCGCACGATCTCCTTGACCGCGATCCCATCAGCCGCGAGGCTGGCGACGATGGCGTTCGTCTCCTCGCGCCGCAGATAACCTTCATATTGCAGGCGCTCGGCCGACGTCAGGAGTTTCGGATCGACGACGGTGGCGCCGATCGCGCTACGGATCGGCTTCATCGATTTTTTCACGGCATCGAGGAAAGCGGCGCTGGCGTTCTCCATCAAATGCCAGCGATCAGCAACCTGAACGGCATTCGGCAGGGCCCGTGCCGTCGCCTCTCCATAGCCACCTCCGCGGTCGCGGGAGACGACAGTGATTTCGGGATGATCCGACATCCAGGCCGCGACAGTTGCGATTTCCCGATCCGGCAGAAGCTTCACGATCCGTCGTCGCTCGAGATCGCACACGATCGACCCGTAGTGGTGATTCCGGCGAAAAGCGAAGTCATCGATGCCGACGACATTCAAGGACTCCCTGCGCGATCGTGCTCGTCGCCGGACTACGCGAAGCAGTGTGTCGTTGCTGACCGGCATCATCAGCCGCTGGGCAAAGCACGCCGCGGGTCGCCCGCCGAGAGCCAGGCCGAGGTGATGGACGATGCATTCCATCCTGCCGGTGCGGCGCGCCCGTTCCGCGACGACCTCGTCGCCAAAGCGTTCGGCAAAGATCTTGCGGCGACAACCCGTAAGATCGCAGCGAAAGCGGCGTGTGACCAGCAACAGCCGCACGGGCCTCCCGGCCGAAGGGAGATCGGAAACGCAGCGAACATAGCGGCTATGTAGCCGGCGCGAGGGGCTTCCGCATGACGGGCACGCGGAATCTCGCGTCCGAGCCAAAGCGGTGACCAAAAGCACGCTGTCGACGACCTCGAAACGTTCGACCGAAAGGCCGGCAGGAATTAGCGATGAGAGCGAAATGGCGGTGG
>NZ_JAZHLJ010000164.1:0-3361 GCF_036549495.1 Aurantimonas sp. C2-5-R2 | reverse complement strand
GCCTGGACGCTCATCGCCAGCATCCGAATGCTCACGAGGCGCATCGCAAGATATTGGATCTATTGCTGAACTTTTGAATCAGGCTCTAAGAAATGTACGGCGCGCTCGCTCATGACGACAAGCTTGGCCGAAAGCAGGGCAAGTTCTTCGATCACAGCAAACTGCTCAGGCGTGAACTGCTCCAGCACCGTATGCAGCGTCGTCACGATCGGCGCGCGCACGCGTCTCAGGAATGTCAGGAGATAGCTGCCGGCGGGGCCGCCGAAGATGCCGAACTCGTGCTGCACGCTCAAGACGTCGATGGCGAGGGCGTTCAACGCGTCCGCGGCGGTCTCATACGCGGCGACATCGTCCTGCTGGATCGTCAGAGCCACGCGTGCCGGATAGGGATATGTCTGTCCGTCGTTCATGCCGACGACCAGGACCTCGGTCCTCGGCGGCGCTTCGGCCAGTGCTTCTGCAAGATCGTGAGTGAAGGTGGCGATGCCACATAGGCGCGGCGTGTAGGTGCCGATCAAGGCGACCCGGCGGGCTGTCATGGCCAATTTCCTTCAAGATTGAGCGCCGCGGCCACGAAAGGTGCCGGTGCTGATCACATATAGATGCGCTGGCCCGAAGATCGAATGATCGAGGGGTCTCAAGGCGAGCGCGGTAGGCGCCGATTATCAAGCACGCATCTCGGGCTACCAGAATGATCCGACGGCGGCGAGGAACGCAATTGGACGCTTCGATCAACGTCGTGGTGGAAGGGTGACGGGCGCAGATCGGCGCACGAAGTGGGTCATGCGGCGCCGATAGAGGTGGTTCGGCAAATCTGCACATCGGGCTAAGTGGATTGTCTGTCTGAAGGCGGCCAGGATGGCCGTGATCAGGAGAGACGATGTGCCTTTACCTCGCCCTCATGAAGCACACGCTCGGCGGAAAGTTCACGTTCGCGGTGCTCGATGACGTGCTCATGTCGGCCGATACCGGTCACCGCCGCGAGGTGTGCCGCCTGCTCAAGACCGAGTTTCCCGATACGCAGTTCATCCTCACCACCCATGACAAGGTGTGGCTTCAATATATGAAGACCGAAAACCTGGTGATCCGCAGCCAGTCATTCGGCGGCTGGACGGTCGATTCAGGTCCGAGGGTCTAGGACGACCACGACATCTGGACGGAGATCAGGCACGAGCTGGACAGGGATGACGTGGCCAAGGCCGCATGGCTGTTGCGGGCGCTACCTTGAATACACCGCGACGATCCTCGCGGACAATCTCAGGGCTCCCGTCGAATTCCGGGGCGACGGTCACTATGATCTCGGGGATCTCATGCCTCACGTCCTCAAGGAGTGGCGGAAGAGATTGGACGACGGCGAAAAGTCCGCCATCCACTGGAAACTCGATGACAAGAAAGCCGCTCTCGGGGCGGCGCGCGCCAGGGCGAAGGAGCTTGTCGCGAAGAGCAACAGCGAACAATGGGCGATCAACCCTGCCGTCCATTTTAACGCCTGGGCGAACCTCCAGCGCAACGAGTTTCAGGAGGTTGTGGATGCGTTCAGGATGCTGCTTGAGAACCTTCGATGCGAGAACGAGAGCTGCAAATCGTATATCTACGTCTCGCTGCGCAAGGGCAAGGCCGAGGCGCTGCGGTGCAGTTGCGGGGCGACCAGCATAAATCTGAAACTGAGCAACTGACCCGATCGGTCCCAGAATATTTCATAGCAGATAATCGCATCCGCGGCTTTAGGGGAGAAGCGGACCGACGGCCCTCGGAGATGGATTGCGTGGGTAAGCGGTTCCCGCGTTGGAAGGCCCCTGCGAGTGCAGGGTTTGGCTCTCGCTGCTTTGCCAGCGGCGACCCTCGCCGCGGCTGTCAACGCTTGACCGTCGCGCTATGACGCTCGTGATCCAATCTGGGGAGAAACCAGGCCAGGAGACCCGCCAGCGGGAGAAATGAGCAGAAACGGTAGACGGCTTCGATGCCGTAGCTGTCGGCTAGGCTACCCAGGATCGCGGCGGCGATGCCACCCAGACCGAAGTTCAGGCCGTAGAATAAGCCGCCGATGAGACCGATGCGGTTGGGCAGCAATTCCATGGCGTAGATCAGGATCGAGGCGAAGGCGCTCGCCATTATAAGGTTGATCGTGATCGTCAGCACACCCGTCCAAAAGAGGTCGGCGTAGGGCAGGAGGAGGGTCAGCGGGAGTGGCCCGAGCACCGAGATCCAGATGATCCGGTAGCGGCCGATCCTGTCGCCGACGATCCCGCCGATAAGGGCTCCTGCTGCCGCGGCGATGAGGAAGAGGAACAGCATCATCTGCGAGGCGGGAATGGAAAGTCCGAACCGCTCAATGAGATAGAAGGTGTAGAACGACCGGAAGCTCTCGGCATAGGCGTTCTTAGAGAACATCAGGAGCGTCAGCACCGCGAGCCCGACGGCGATCGTCGCCATTCCGTGCCGCGGAAGGTCGGCATGATGTCCGGCCAGGGAGGCTCGCAGCTCCGAGAAATGGCGGCTGATCGTCGCCTGCTGTCTCCCGATCCAGATCAGGAGCAGCATGGCTGCCAGGGCTGCGGCGGTGAACCAGGTCAGGCTCGGCTGCCCCATGGGAACGATGACGAGCGCCGCGAAGACCGGGCCGAGGGCGCCGCCCGCCTGACCGCCGACCTGGAAGATGCCCTGCGCCAGCCCCTGCCGTCCGCCCGCGGCATAGCGGGCCATTCGCGTGGCTTCCGGATGGAAGATCGAGGAGCCGATGCCGATCAGCGCCACGGCCCAGAGAATGGACGCGTAGCTCGCCGCGAAGGCGAGGCCGAGCAGGCCCGACAGGGTGAACATCATTCCCACGACGGGCGAGTACGGCGCCGGGCGTCGGTCCGTATAGAAGCCGACCAGTGGCTGCAGGAGAGAGCCCGCGATCTGGAAGGTCAGGGTAATCATGCCAATCTGCCAGAAGTCGAGCCCGTAGCTTCGTTGGATGATCGGATAGATGGCCGGGATCAGCGACTGCATGAGGTCGTTGAGAAGATGCGCGATGCCCAGAACTGCCAGAACCCCCATGTAGGTCCTGGGCTTTAGGGACATGGCGGAGGCGGTGTTCATTTCGGACCGTCCATCTTTCGAACGCGGGGAACCGATGCAGGACGCATCGTGGAATTGTCACGTTGTCCGGACGCAGGCGCAGCGGAGGCGTCGACGTCGGAGATCAGGCGGCGCAAGTCGCAAGGTGCCACGCGTCGATCGCATCACCGCGAAACTGACGCATCGTGCGGCGGGAGATCAGGTGGCGCTGGATGTTGAAGGTGTTGTAGATGGCGGCGTGAGTGGAGAGGAATTGTTGGGCCGACCGCGGCGACTTGAAGCGCTGCATCCGTCGCTC
>NZ_JAZHLJ010000163.1:0-3378 GCF_036549495.1 Aurantimonas sp. C2-5-R2 | reverse complement strand
AGAGACTGCGGGAACGGCAGGTCTTCACGGGCCAGGACATCCATGCCCAACACTAGATCTAGTGGGTGTGGGAATCAACCGGATAGGCAAGTTTCGTTCGTCTCAAATATGACCCGGCCGTGGTTTCCTGTTGCGTCGCGAATTCCAATCCAAGGAACGTCGCCCCCCCACCATTCTGGCCTTTTGCGACTTGGAGTGTGTCCAGTCTCAAGTCTTGCGACGTCCGATAGCGCGAGCCAACTCCATCCTGTGGGAGCTGCAGTGTCGGGCTTTCCGACTGAAATACAGATATCACCCGGTATAACGGCGCTTGTGGCTTGGCGCCCCCCGGTTGAAGTAATCGCACGCGCCATTATCCAACCACCGTCGCCAACTTTTCGCGTATGGTAACTGCTAGTCGGTCACTGTCCGCGAACTGCTCGTAAAGCATGACTTGAAGCGCCGAAAAGCGGTCGGCGAATGGTATGTCTTCCTCTATCGCCGCTTCTGCGCCGACATATCGCCCCGGAGTGAGGACATGGGCTTGCTGACGAACTTCTTCTAGTGTCGCAGCCTTGCAGAAGCCCGGCACGTCCGCATAGGCGCCCGCCTCGCCCTCGCCGCGCCAGGCGTGGTAGGCCCGGGTGATCTTGTCGATGTCGGCGTCGGAGAATTCCTTGCGCGTACGATCCACCATATGGCCGAGCTTGCGCGCATCGATGAACAGGATTTCGCCGCGCCGGTCGCGCAGCTTGACGTCCTTGGCAATGCCGTTCGACTTATCGCGCGCGAGGAACCACAGGCACACCGGAATCTGCGTCGAATAAAACAGCTGCCCCGGCAGGGCGACCATGCAGTCGACGACGCCCGGCGCCCCGGCCGCGCCTTCGATCAGCGCCTGCCGGATCGCGCCCTCACTGTTCTGCGTCGAGGACATCGAGCCATTGGCCAGCACCACGCCGGCCACGCCTGCGGGCGCCAAGTGATGGATGATGTGCTGCACCCAGGCGAAATTGGCATTACCGGCCGGCGGGGTGCCGTACTTCCAGCGGACGTCCTCGCGCAGACGATCACCGCCCCAGTCTGAAATATTGAAGGGCGGGTTGGCGAGAACGTAATCAGCCTTGAGATCGCGCAGCTCGTCCTTGTGAAAGCTGCCCTCGCTGTTCCACTTGATGTCCGCGTCGATACCGCGAACGGCAAGGTTCATCTTGCAGAGCCGCCAGGTGGTGTAGTTCGACTCTTGCCCATAAACCGCGATGTCGCCGATCCGGCCCTCGTGCTCTTCCGCGAATTTCTCGGACTGGACGAACATGCCGCCGGAGCCGCAGCACGGATCGTAGACCCGTCCCTTGTAGGGCTCGATCATCTCGACCATCACCCGGACGACGGAGCGGGGCGTGTAGAACTCGCCGCCGCGCTTGCCTTCCGAACCGGCGAACTGGCCGAGGAAATATTCGTAGACGCGGCCGAGGAGATCGCGGGATTCGCCCTTGCGCTCGCCCAGCGTGATGCCGGAGACGAGATCGATCAGTTCGCCGAGCATGACCGCATTCAGCGCCGGCCGCGCGTATTCTTTCGGGAGAACGCCCTTCAGGGTATCATTGCGCTTTTCAATGGCGAGCATCGCCTCGTCGATCAGCCGACCGATGCCGTTCTGCTTGGCATTCGCCTGCAGGTGCGACCAGCGCGCTTCCTTTGGAACCCAGAAGACGTTGTCGGCCGCATATTCGTCCGGGTCTTCCGCGCCCTCGGGATATTCCGCTAGAAGCGCCTCGCGCTTGGCCTCAAAACTGTCGGAGATGTGCTTGAGAAATATCAGCCCGAGCGCGACGTGCTTGTAGTCCGACGGCTCCATATTGCCGCGCAGCTTGTCGGCCGTCTTGAACAGCTCAGCCTCGAAACCGAGATCGCCGCCATTCGTCTTCTTTCTGTCGGGCTTATCCGCCCTCGGCGGCTTTTTGGCCTTTGGCTCGGTCTCGGCGAGCGCCGCGACCGTCTTCTCTTTCGCGGCGAACGAGACTGACCCGCCGCGACCGCGTCCCGGCACAACGACGTTTTCATCCATCAGTTCGGCTTTCACCGCGAAATAGGTATCCTCGCTCCAGCCGAGGGTTTCGCGCAGCAGGCCATTGCCGGCGGAGCCACCTAGTTCCTTGAGGATGTCGACGAACTTGTCCTTCAGTACCTGTCTCGCCACCGTTCCCCCTCATGCGACACATCGAATCACTGACGATAAGACAGCAAATGCATTTACGCGTCACGGCGTTTGCGAAGCCCTTTCGTGGAGTCGCTCCAGCAACCGATCGAGGATCGCGTCCTCTGGAAGAGTTTCGGACCTTTGCGGCGATGGACACGTCCGAAAACGCTCGAAAATCTCCGCCTGTTTGTGACTCGCGACAGCACCGTAGCTCGTGAAGGTCGTCAGCACCTTTTCATGGCCGAGATTTTGGCTCCACGCTTTGAAATCTTCAGCGGATATGCAGCGTTGTTGGCCCAGGGCGACAAGCGTGTTCCGGACGCTATGCGGGTTCGCGTAAGGCAATCCGGCCCGCTCAAAGGCTTGCCGGAAAATGCGCCGGATCGCGGCCGCGTCCTTCCAGTGTTTGCGATCCAGCCCGGCATTTTCGAAGCCGCCGCTTTCGCCGAGCGCGACCTTGGTCGCCGGAAACAGCGGATCGTCCTGCCGCCAGCCTTTTTCGTTGCGGAGCCATTCGATCCAACCGGCGACGACGGCTTCAACGGCCTTGCCGACAGGGAAAAAGCAGGTCGTAAATGTCTTGCGGTTCTTCGTCCGCACGTCGCGCGCATCCTGAAACACTTTCTTCGCCTCCAGATCGACATGCTTGAGCGACATCGAGGCGATGGCATTGTCCCGCGCGCCGGTCAAAAGCGTGAAGGCGATCAGCGCCCGGTCGCGCCGCTCGGTTTCGGTTTCGCGCGGCATCACGTCGATGACACGGCGAATGCCCTCGCAGGCGGTTGGTCCCTGCCGCGCCTTCATCGAGCAGGCGTAATAGCGGTAGCGCCCGCCCTTGCCGGTGCGGATNATGCCCTCGCAGGCGGTTGGTCCCTGCCGCGCCTTCATCGAGCAGGCGTAATAGCGGTAGCGCCCGCCCTTGCCGGTGCGGATCGTCATGGCCCCACCGCATTTGGCGCAATGGATCAGGCCGGTGAGCATGGTCGGCCCGCTGATGACGCGGGCGGGCATGACCTTGGGATTGCGCGCCCTGAGCCGCGCCTGGACCGCGTCGAAGGTCTCCCGGTCGATGATCGGCGGGACCGGAACCGTCACGATCTCGCTGGCGGGCTTCAGTTCCTTGGACTTGCTACGCTTGTTGAACTCATGCTCGCCCATATAGGTGCGGCGCGTCAGAATGCGGTGGACCTGCCCGATAC
>NZ_JAZHLJ010000162.1:0-3386 GCF_036549495.1 Aurantimonas sp. C2-5-R2 | reverse complement strand
CCCGTTTCAGCTTCACCCGTCACATCCGTCGCCATATCCCGCCCCATCATCGCTAAGATATTGATGATTATAGACTATCACCCATCCGGGGGGCGCGATATCGTTGTTTATCTGGGATATCCGGGCTAACATGGCGAGGTAGTTTGCGGGCTTCTTCTCCCAACGGATGAGGATGCTTCGGAAGCGGTTGAGCCAGGATCACCGAAGGAGACAGGTTCGGCGCGTCCCCGCCGAGGAGCGCCGCCAGCGCTTCCTGGAAATCGCCGGTCGAGATGCCGCGTAGGTAGAGGACCGGCAGCAGCGCATCGAGGCTCTTCGTGCGCCGTGCCCGTTTCGGCAGGATCGCCGACGTGAAGGTGATGCGCTCGCCCTCCAACCCCCTGTCGCCATCGGCACCGCGGTCACGCAGCTTGGCGCGTCTCACCGGCACCGGGCCGATCCCTGTCTGGATCGTCCTTTAGTAAGCGCTCTTCCGATCCCCTGCTGCTCCGTCTGCCCTGATCGTGCGAAGAGATCTCCGATTTGGACGGAGGTTTTTGCATGGAAAGAGACGGCAAAAGATGGGCGTCCATTCGGACGTCTCAAGCCAAGGTTATGCTGGTCGGCTGGAGGTGATCGAAGGCCCGACGGGTCGACGGCGGCGTTCGGATGCGGAGAGGGCGCGGATTGCGGCGGAGAGCCTGCTGCCGGGTGTCCGGGTGACGGATTTGGCGCGAAAGCACAAAGCCACGCGCTGGCAGGTCTATCATTGGCGCAAACGGCTTCGGAATGGGCAACTGACGCTGCCGGAGAGCGTGGCCTCGACGCCCGCGTTCGCTGCGTTGGTGGTCGAGGAGCCGCCCCGGTCGAGGCACGCGAACGCCACCGCTATTGAGATCGTGGTGGACGACGTCGTGATCCGGGCGGAACCTGGCGTCGGCGGCGGGCATCTGTCGCGGGTAATCCGCGCGGTGCGGGCGGCGACATGATCGCGTCGGGTTCGCTGCCGAGGATTGTCAACGACGGAGCAAATCCAGGCCAGTGGGGCGGAGTAAAACCAGGCCACGGCGATGGCAGTCACGACGCACGAAGGGGCCCGATCGGGCCCCTTCGTGCGTGGGCGATCGGTTTTTGATGGTCAGCTCTTGGAGATTTCGCCGATTTCAGTATCGACGGCGTCGTCGGTGACCTGGTTTTGCTCCGCCCTTTTGTCGGGCGCAGGGGAACGACGTCGGCCCGACGACTGCTTGAGCCGATAGCTGTCGCCGTTCATCGTCAAGATGTGGACGTGGTGCGTCAGGCGATCGAGCAGCGCTCCGGTCAGCCGCTCCGATCCAAGGACGCTGGTCCAGTCCTCGAATGGCAGGTTCGAGGTGACAATCGTCGATCCGCGCTCGTATCGCTGGGAGAACACCTCGAACAGAAGCTCGGCGCCCGTTGGCGACAGCGGCACGTAACCAAGCTCGTCGACGATCAGCAGTTTGACCACTTGCAGATCGCGCTGCAGCTTTAGGAGACGGCGTTCGTCGCGGGCTTCCATGAGTTGATGGACGAGCGCGGCGGCGGTCGTGAAGGCGACGGTGAAGCCCTTCTGGCAGGCGGCCAGTCCGAGAGCCAGAGCGACATGCGTCTTTCCCGTGCCGGAATTGCCCAACGCAATCACGTTCTCGCGGCGAAGGATGAACTCGCTGCGGGCAAGCTCCAGCACCAGCATCTTGTTGAGCGTCGGGATGGCGGTGAAGTCGAAGGTATCGAAGCTTTTGACACCCGGGAACCGTGCCGCCTTGATCCGACGCTCGACCATGCGCCGTTCCCGGTCGATCAGCTCCAGCTCGATCAGGCGCAGCAGATAACGGGGATGGTCGACACCGTCGCGGGCGCACTCGCGGGCGACCTTGTCGTATTCCCGGAGCACCGTCGGCAGCTTCAACTGCTTGAGGTGATGGGCAAGAAGCACCTGCGGCGTGCCGCTCGTCGTCCCCCTCGGCATAGGAGGGTCTGGCGTCGGTTTGCCGGTCATGCCGCTCGCCCGGGAATGAGGACGGCGTAGTCGGCGGCGGCCGTCGTCCTGACGTCCGTCTTCGGCAGATGCGGATAGGCCGACAGGTCTAGGCGTGCCGGGCGACGCTCGATCCGGGCAAGAGCGATCAGCTTGATGGCGTCGAACCCGATGGCGCCGAGCCGGATCGCTTCCGTCACCGCCTCGCTGACGATCGGCATCGCTACCGTTTCCATCAGCCGAAGCACCTGGATGAACTCGCGCTTGCCGCGATTGCCCATGCGCGCCTCCAGGAGATGGCGCAGATGCTGGAAGGCTTCCGGCAGATCCCAGCCCTGCAGCGGGGCGGCCTGGTCGAGGGCGTTCGGCTTGGTCTCGATCAGCATCAGGTAATGCAGAGGATCGAAGACGAAGGTGCCGGTGCCGTAATCGCGACGATGACGGGCGATCTCCTCGCCGGCACACAGGATCACCACCTCGTCGACGAACCCCTTCACCAGAACCTCTCGAAAGCCGAAAGTCGTCGGCACCGAGTAGTCGTTGCACCGGTATCGGACGAGCGAGGTCGAGGAGACCCGGGCGATCCGCTTCTCGCATGGCTCAAGCGGTGTCGCCGGCAGCGGCTTGAAGGCCGCCAGATCGGCGAGAAGCCGCTCGCCGATCGTCTGGCTGTGGCGTCCGGCCCGTTCGTTCTGCCGACGGCGGCATCGCTCGGTCAGCATCGCATTTAGAGCGTCGAAGCTTGCCGCATGCAGGATCGGCGTCATGAAGTTCGACCGGGCAAACTTGACCAGTCCCTCCACCTTGCCCTTGTCATTGCCCTTCGCTGGTCGCCCAAAACGATCCCGAAACAGGTAGTGGCTTTGGAGTTCGGTGAAGGCCCGGGTTCGCTCGCGGNCCTTGCCCTTGTCATTGCCCTTCGCTGGTCGCCCAAAACGATCCCGAAACAGGTAGTGGCTTTGGAGTTCGGTGAAGGCCCGGGTTCGCTCGCGGCGACCGTCGCCGCAGATCTTCGCCACCGCGATCGTGGTGTTGTCGTAGAGGATCGAAAGCGGCACGCCACCAAAGAAGTCAAAGGCCGACACATGCCCGTCGAGGAACGCCTCGGTCGTCTCCCGTGGATAGGCCTTCACGAACGGCGCGTCCGACTGCGGAACGTCCATGCAGTAAAAGTGGATCTTCTGGCGAACCCCGCCGATCACCGCGATCGCCTCGCCGAAGTCCACCTGCGCGTGGCCAGGCGGATGCGACAGCGGCACGAAGGTCTCCCGCTGGCGGCCGCGGGCAATCCGGACATAATCCTTCACCACCGTCAGGCGAGCTATGGCTGAAAATGGGTGATGGGGCCTGAGAAGGCGGCGTATCGTGGCGGGTGCTGAAGCCTGCCAGAACCTCCCGAAGGAGCGAT
>NZ_JAZHLJ010000161.1:0-3455 GCF_036549495.1 Aurantimonas sp. C2-5-R2 | reverse complement strand
GCAGCTGCGCCGACCTTTGACGGGCTTTACTCCGGGGAATGGGCGCACCCCACATTTAGTGGGCGTGGGTAACAACCGGATAGGCAAGGTTCGTTCCAACAGCAATGGCCGGGCTTCATCGGCGCGAATGCCGCGCTCTCGCGGTCGCTGTCGCCGCGCATCAGGTAGAAATGCGCGTCTTGCGGATCGGTGACGAACGCGAAACGCCCGACATCTGGAATATCGGTCGGTTCAATATCGACCCTGCCGCCGAGTGACTTCACTTTCTCGGCGGATGCATCGACGTCGGTCACGCCCACATAGAAGAACCACATATCGGGCATGGCCGTTGCGTGGTCCGGCGTGCGCATCACACCGGCGACGGTTTCGCCGCCAGCAGTTGCGATCCGGTAGTCCATCTCTGGGCCGCCGGGCATGGGTTCGAAAGTCCAGCCCATTATGGAGCCATAGAAAGCCTGCGCCGCGTCCGGGTCCTCCGTCATCAGTTCAAACCAGACGGGTGCGCCTTCACGGTTTGTCATCGTCGTCTCCCTTTTTGAAGTCCTCAGGTGGCCGATGTGAATGCCTGCCAGGCAGGCGCTTCTCGGTCCCCGCGTCCGACAGGTCGGAAAACAGCAGTTGGATGTAGCGCTTCAGATGATCCACGCTTTCGCGCGCGACCTCGCGGTCGCCGGTAGCTTTGGCGAGAATGAAGGCGCCCTGCAGAACCGCCTGGGTGTGCCGGGCTAGACTCTCCGGCGTCCAGTCGGTGGCGATGCCGCGCTCTTCCATCGCCGCTGCGATGTCAGGCTCGAGTGTCGCGGCATGGCCGAAGATGCTTGCCGCACAGGCGTCGCGGATCGACTGAGACGAGCCGTAGGTCTCCTGGACCATGGTGCCAACGAGGCAGGTGAATTCGGCAAGGTCGCCCTCGATGATCGCCTTGCGGAAGCCGACATACGAGAGCACGCGATCCAGCGGATCGTCATGGTCGTGATAGGTCGCGGTCTCGAAAAGCGCCGAGGTGGTCTCCGCCCAAAACTCCGCGGCCGCGACGCCGAGCGCCTCCTTGCTTTCGAAATGATGGAAGAAGGCCCCCTTGGTGACGCCGGCCGCCCTGCACAGGTCGTCTACGGTCGTCGCCGCGAAACCCTGTGCGCGAACGATGTCGCGCGCCGCCTCGAGAAGCCTCGTTCGGGCATCGCCGCGTTCTGGTTGATGTTTGGTTGGTCTCGGCATTAAAGCTACATACCATCCAGTTGGTATGTATGTCAAACAGCTGGAGTTCGATCAGTTCAGTGGCCTGCCCTACCGAGTGATCCGCTACAATTCATAGTGCATTACAGGCCTTGGCGCCAAGGCTCGCGTTGCCGATAAAGCCGGTCCGGATGTGGCCCTCGCTCAGGGAAGCAGCTGCGACCTGTCGCTGCCCTTCGGGCCCGCCGCCTTCTACCTGAAAAGCGTCGCGCCACCGGATATTTCGCTTGGCGATATCTTCAGGCCCTCCTCCCCTTCATTGCCATGCAGATGCTAGCGGTCGGGCTGCTGGTCGCGTTTCCCGGAATCACTGGACGCTGAGCCGAACATCGGCGCCGCACTTGCCTTGCTTGGTCCTGCTCGGATGATTTCAGCGCACATTCCCTAATCCGCTAACGGACACGCCTTCTGCTGACGTGGCGTCCATTGCCCGCATCACATCCTACTCAATCCGGCCAGGGCGAGATGCCCATCGTGTCGGGTCCAGAGGAGGTCCGGAACGTGCAGTGTTTCGCCTTCAGGAGATTTCGCGCCCGAACCTGATGGTCTCCGCAGGCGGACGTCAGCCATTCGGAAAACCGTTTCACGATCCGCCTGTTGAAGTGGCGAGGCGGACAGACGAACCAGTAGGCGGGAAAGTCGATTACCCCGTATCCTGGATTGAACGGAACGAGATCGCCGCGCTCGAGATCCGGTAGGCAGAGCGTCACGCTGTCGAGGGCGATGCCTGCCCCTTGCTTGGCAGTCTCGATCGACATCGAGGAGCGGTCGAAGCGGAACGGATAGCTGAGCTCGGGAAGGTCGATCCGGTTGGAGGCGAGCCAAAGGTCCCAGCGGTACAGCGTCTTCACACTGTCGATGAGCTTTGCGTGAGCGAGTTGCACCGACGGATCTTCGGAAATGCTGCGAAGGCGCTCGAGATATTCGGGACTGCACATCGGCATAACGAAGTCGTTCATCACGCAGTTGACCGAAAGACCGGCCCAGCCGCCCAGACCATAGCGAAGATCGAGATCGACAGCTTCCGTGTCGAAGGCGGAGAAATCCGGGGTTGCGTCTATACGAATGGTCCATTCGGGATTGTCGGACGAAAAGCCCGCAATCCTCGGCCCCAGCCACCGCACGCCGAAACTGGGGCTCACACGGATGGCAAGGCTGCGCGTATTGCGCTGACGTGAGACGACGTTGCAGACATTGCGGAGGGCGCTGAAGGCCTGGGTCGTCGTCTGGAACAGACGATCGCCGTCCAGTGTCAACACCAGCCGTTTCTTTTCGCGGCGAAAGAGGCTGACCCCGAATTGAGTTTCGAGGTTGCGCAGCTGCTGGCTGACCGCAGAGGGCGACACGCCGAGCTCTTCCGCCGCCTTCGTGACGGAGCTCAAACGCGCCACGGCTTCGAAACATTCGGTGGCCTTGAGATTGATGTCGCGCATCACGTATCGCTGTCGCAGATTGATGGCCTCGCGAAGATCGCCATGAAGCCCTTTTCGGCCACTCTACCGCATTCGGCAGGATTTGGCGCAAGGCCGAAGGCATCTGGTATCGACTGTTCCAACAGTGGACTCGGCCGTCTGCGCTCGCGGTTCAAGTCGGGGGATCAGGTTCGCCGCCCATCAGTAGATCGTCAGCGCCGGCACGTAAGAGATCAGCGCAAGAACGAGGATGGCGACAAGATAGAACGGCAGGAGCGCCTTCACCACTTCACCAATCCCCACCCGCGCGATGGCGGCGGAAATGAACAGCGTCGTGCCGACCGGAGGCGTGTAGAGACCGATTGCGAGATTGACGACCATGATCAGACCAAGTTGCACGGTGTCGAGCCCGATCGACTGGGCGATGATGACGAAAATCGGCCCAAGCAGGAGGACGGCGGCCGGCAGATCGATGAAAGCGCCGACAACCAGCATAACGATGTTGAGGGCGAGGATTACCATCCACGGGGCGGCGAAGGTCGCCTCAACCCACACCGCCAAGGTCTGCGGAATGCGCTCGGCGGTCAGCACCCACTGGATGACGGAAGAGCCCATGATGATGAGCATGACGGCGCCGGTCATCAGCCCGGTCTCGACGCAGGTGTTCCAGAGGATCTTCCAGGTCAGATCGCGGTAGATCAGGCCCGAGACGAGCAGGAGCTATGGCTGAAAATGGGTGATGGGGCCTGAGAAGGCGGCGTATCGTGGCGGGTTCTGAAGCCTGCCAGAACCTCCCGAAGGAGCGAT
>NZ_JAZHLJ010000160.1:0-3464 GCF_036549495.1 Aurantimonas sp. C2-5-R2 | reverse complement strand
CGGGCTACGCCCACCCGGCGGTCTCATGTGCGTGCCATAAGTGGCCTGGTTTTGCTCCGCCTAATGGCCGGATTTTACTCCGCCGTTGACAAGTGCGTTCGCCGTATCGAGCAATATCTGCGGCCGGGACCCCTGACGTTCCGATGTCTCGACCACGCGCAGCCGGATGGCCAGTCAGCCGAGCTGCCCGACGAAATTGCGCTGCGACCGCCGCAACCCCGTAGCCCGGCGAGATCTCGGTTGGATGGGTCCTCATAATTACCCCTTCACCGAGCGCGGAAACCTGATGTTGTCCGAAGAGAGGAGACGGCGTGCGACCCGCAACATTGCGATCACACCTTTTCGATGCGGCATTTGCATTGTGGACATGCCTTTTCGCTTTCGGCATCCCGTTACTGTGGATTCTAGGTAGCCCTCGTCGTCCGATCAGGGCGGCAACCCGGGTCTGGGTTCGTGGCACATTAGCGCTGCTGAAAGGTATCGTTGGTCTGGACTATGTCGTTCATGGTCTAGACCTTGTCCCCGACGGGCCATGCCTGATCGTATCGAACCACCAATCCCCATGGGAGACGCTTGCCTTCCTCGTTCTGTTTCCGGACGTGATGATCGTTGCCAAGCACGAGCTGCTGAAGATTCCGATCGTCTCGTGGTACCTCGCGAAATCGCCGATGATCACCATAGATCGGGAAGCGGGTTCGACTTCGCTGAAGAAGATGCTGAAGCAGAGCCGCGCCGGGTGCGGCCCTGCCTTACAAGCGCGCGGGAACCATTACGGTTTCGGTTCCGCCGCTGCTTCAGCCGGGCCTGCCGGCGGCGGAATTCGTCAGGCGAGCCGAGACGAGCGTCAGTGCGGAACGCGACAAGACCAACCGGTCCGATGCCGATTATGCCTTCGGATGACATGCAGCCATTCGGGGCGCATCGCGGTCCGCAACGAGTGCCCGGCCGCGTTTCACGCGCAGCGGACGCAAAGATGTGACGCCGGATCGACGTCGAGCCGTCCCTCTGCGATCGCCTCGCCGCATTCCACGCAGTAGCCAAACTCGCCTTCCTCGATCCGCCCCAGCGCGGACCGCACGCGGTAGATCCGGTCCCTGCGGCGCCGCTCGACCGCCTGCGCCATTGCCTGCACCTGCATCGCATCCATTCGGGCGAGGCGGCCGACGCTCTGCTGGTCGAGAGTCACGGGGGCTCTGCGATCGGTCGTGGCTTCCGACAGTTCGAGGAGTTCGGCGAGCTCCGCCTCCAGACGCGGCTGGAACTTGGCGTTTCGCGCCTGCTCGGCGGGGGATAATTCTGACATGACATGCCCTCATGGTCCGTCGGCTTTCGCCGCCGGGTCTGCGCTGGGATGGCTAGGCGGCCTCTCCCGTCTGACGGCCGCCTCGCATCGGCAATCGCTGCAACGCCAGCGTGCCCGAGTCGCTGGCTATGCACCACCTGTCGCGGCCGGCGTTCTTGGCCTGATACGCGGCATCGTCGGCAGCCGACAGGGCCGAATCGAGATCGGCACTGTCTGAGTACAACGCAATGCCGACGCTGACAGTCACGCAGGTTTCGCGATCCGGCATGACCGGGGAAATGCGCACCGCGTTGCAGATACTGGCCGCCAGATCGCATGCCGCGTTCCGGGACGGGATCTCGCAGGCGACACAAAATTCCTCGCCGCCCATGCGCGCGATGACGGGACGGGTCGCGCAGGAACCGGTCACCGTGCTTGCGATCGCCGCGGCCACCTGCCGAAGAACATCGTCGCCAGCCACGTGGCCGTACGTGTCGTTGACCTTCTTGAAGTAGTCGATGTCGATCATGAGGATTGCCCGGATGGCGTCTTTGTCGGCCGTGGCGCAAGCGGTCTCGTCGAAGAAGGCCCAGCGATTGGCAAGGCCTGTCAGCATGTCCGTTCGCGCCATGTGCCTGAGATTGTGCTGTGCATCCTGCAGACGATGGGTGGCCCGGATCCATGGGAACAGAAAAAAGGGGGAAACGAGCGACCCCGCGGCAAGCGGCAGGAGGAACCGGCTGTCGAAGCCTTCGTGGCCGCTGACGAGAATGAAAGAAAGCCAGCCGAACGCGATAATCGCCCCGGACGCAGCCATCGACAGGCCACAGGTTTTCACAACTGTTCGGAGCGACATGATCAATTGTACCGGCTGGACCCTTACCTTCCGGTTANAAGCCTTCGTGGCCGCTGACGAGAATGAAAGAAAGCCAGCCGAACGCGATAATCGCCCCGGACGCAGCCATCGACAGGCCACAGGTTTTCACAACTGTTCGGAGCGACATGATCAATTGTACCGGCTGGACCCTTACTTTCCGGTTAAAGCGGTTTCTCCAATTATCCTTTGCTCATCTGCCGCATCAAGCGGGTCGATCGCAGGGCTACACAACAAGGAAATTTCCTTCTATATTCTTTCCAGCGATGGCTGACGGGCGGTATCCCGCGGTCTTCGATATCCCCGCACACCGATTGGTGGTCGGTCTTTCCCTGAGAGTGGGGAAGCGTGCTCGTCGTCGATGCTGTTTGCATTGACTTCGGCAGCTTCCCGCAGTCGCCGAGTTCGGTGGCGAGGGAAATGCCGGATCACGAGCGCCACGTTCCGCCGGTAACTCTGGCGGGTCGAGGGCCTTCCTCTGCTCTTTCTCGTGCAAGGAAGCGTTATGAGCGACAAGAAATCGGATAACGGCGGCAGCGTTCTAGGGCGCGAAATCATCGACCCGGAGGGGGGAGACGTTTGCGGCGCAATCGAGCGCACTCCCCTCCCGACGATCGAACGGGATGGCGAACTGCGGTTCGGTCCGTCAATGGTCCAATACAGATTGCGCAAGCACATCTCGGAAGCGACGATGGGGGCCATCCAAGATTATCTGATGGCGTTCGGGACGGGCCGCGCAGACATTCACATCATCAATGGCACGGTATTTTTGCGTCCGCGGACGAAGTCCGACGCTGACCTCCTCGAGAGCGAGATGCCCAGTCTCGTCGTTGGTTGGAAAGCGGAGCGATGAACAACCCCGCGCGCATGTCCAATGCTTTCACGGTTACGGCGCCGGACGCTGACAGCCCAGGCAACACCACCCGTCGCACCTTCGCGATCATCTCCCACCCTGACGCCGGCAAGACGACGCTGACCGAGAAGCTGCTGCTGGCCGGCGGCGCCATCGAGATGGCCGGCGCCGTACGCTCCAAGGGCAACGGGCGGCGGGCGAAGTCCGACTGGATGGACATAGAGAAGAGCCGCGGCATCTCGGTGACCTCGTCGGTGATGACCTTCGAGCGCGACGGCATCACCTTCAACCTGCTCGACACGCCGGGCCACAGCGACTTCTCCGAGGACACCTACCGGACGCTGACCGCGCCGTCGACAGTGCCATCATGGTGATCGACGCGGCCAAGGGCATCGAGAGCCAGACGCGCAAGCTGTTCGAGATCTGCCGCTTGCGCGACATCCCGATCATCACCT
>NZ_JAZHLJ010000016.1:0-67336 GCF_036549495.1 Aurantimonas sp. C2-5-R2 | reverse complement strand
TCCTCAGTGGAATCGGCACCCCGAGCCTAACGGCTCAAGGCGGGCAACGCCGCCCACTTCAGAGTTTCAACAGAGACCGGGACATTCCCCGAAATTCGGTTATGTCCTTAGGGGAATTACGTAGCCTCAACGCGTTGCCGGTCTTCCGGCAATGTTTTCAAGTTTTTGAATCAAAGCGTTGGGGCGAAGGCCGCACGTGATTTCACAGCGGCCTTGTTCAACCGCAAGGACCGAGAACTCCGCCGAACCGGGCTCGAGCTGGAAGGCCGCCCTCGGCGCGGCTCCCAGCACCGACTATCCGGCGATCATCACGCGCTTGCCGGGACCGGTTCTGGGTTCCTCTGCATTGATCCCGTGGCGGCATCTGGTGTTAGGTCTGGGTGTTCGATAATCCCAAACCATAACCGGAGAAACCAATGCACCGGGAAGGCGATTGGCAGATTGCGAAGGGGTCTATCCTCTTGGCCAGTATACCCGAGGATGTCGCCGACATGATCCTGGCGCGGTCCGACGTCCGGCGGTTTGACCGCTCGGCGACGATCTTCCTGCAGGGCGATACCGCCAACAGCGTCTATATCGTGCTGGAAGGATGGGTAAAGCTGTTCCGGATCGCGCATAACGGGGCGGAGGCGGTGGTCGGAACCTTCACCAAGGGCCGAAGCTTCGGCGAGGCGGTGGCGTTTCGCGGCGACGTCTATCCGGTCGCCGCCGAGGCGGTCACCGATTGCCGGCTGATGCAGGTTCCCGCGGCAGTGGTGCTGCAGATGATGAAGTCGCAGCCGGAGCTTTGCATCTCGATGCTGGCGGCGACCTTCAAGCACCTGCACGCGCTGGTCGAACAGGTCGAGCAACTGAAGGCCCAGACCGGCGCGCAACGGCTGGCCGAATTCCTGCTCGACCTCTGCCACGTCGCCGAAGGCGCATGCACCGTGACCTTGCCCTACGACAAGGTGCTGATCGCGGGGCGGCTGGGCATGAAGCCCGAAAGCCTGTCCCGCGCCTTCGCGCGATTGAAGCAGAACGGCGTGGCGATCAGCCACAATCACGCAGCCATCGCGGATGTCGGACGGTTGCGCGGCTTTGTCGAAGAGGATCGCGCCGATGCCTGGAGCAAGGCCCAATGAGCGGGCGATTCGAGGCAGTCATCGCCGCGATCGACAGGGCCAATTCCGCCGATCCGACGCTGGAAGCGGAGACGCGGGAACCGGCGGCGCTTGTCTATGGCCGGCGGATGTCAGGGGAGCTCGACCGAATCTGCCCGGATGCGTCCGAGCATTTGCGGATTGCGGCGCGCGGACAGCACATCGAGCGTTGGAAGCTGCCGCGAAGCGCGTATCCCGACAGCCGCGAGGGCTATCACGCCTGGCGGAAAGCGCAGGCGCTGGCGCATGGCGCGCGGGTGGCGGAATTGATGATCGCGGCGGGCTATTGCGAGGCCGACGGGGCGCGTGTGGCGCAGATGCTGCGCAAGGAGGGGATCAAGCGCGACCCGGAGGTGCAGATGCTGGAGGACGTGATCTGCCTGGTGTTCCTGCGCTGGTATTTCGCGGATTTCGCCGCCAGGCACGACCATGAAAAAATCTTCGGCATCGTCGCCAAGACCGCGCGCAAGATGTCGGCCAAGGGACGCGCGCGCGTCGCCGCCGAATTCGATCTGCCGCCGGAGCTTGCGCCCGCGCTTGCGATCTGAGGAACTGGCGGGCGGCGGCAAGGCAGGTCAAGAACTGCCCCGTCTTTGGTTCGTGCGCCTCTCAACGATCACAGGTCAAAGGATTGCTTCGAGCGATACGTTCGGATGGGCCTGCAGGACCGTTTTGATCGCATGGCGGGGCATCAGGCAGAAGGCGGTCGACAGGCCGTCGGCCAGCGCCGCGCTGTCTGCCGCTACCGACACCAGCCGCCAGCGGGCTTCGGCGTGCCCCGTCCGCGGATCGAGGATGTGACCGACGCGGCCGGCCTTGTCCAACGGCGTGCCGAGCGGCGCCGAGGTAGCCAGCGCGCGATCGCCGAGCGGGACCTCGCCGACGATCTCGCCGTCCGGCGTCGCGATCGCGGCGCGCCAGGGCGTTCGATCGGGGCGGCGGCCGAGAGCGGCGATCTCGCCCATGTCGATCAGAACGTCGGTCAGTCCGCGTGCGCGGACCAGCGCCGCCACCCGGTCGGCGATGTACCCTTGCGCGATGCCGTTGAGCGTCAAAGCCATGCCGTCGCGCCTGAAGCCGACCGCGTCCGGGCTGTGACGCAGATGCACCCAACCCGTCCGTTTCCTGGCCTCGGCAATCTCTTCGGCTTCGAGCCGCCGTTGCTCCTGCGCGGCCAGAGCGTGCAATTGCCATAGGGGCTGGATCGTCGGATCGAAGGCGCCGCCGGTCACGCGATGGAGCGAATCCGACAGGGCGAGGAGTTCGACCAGCTCGGCGGGCGGAGTATCCAGCCGTCCTTCAAGGTTCAGGCGGGCCAATGCCGAACCGGCGCGATACAGGCTGAAGATTCCCTCAAGCCGGTCGATCTCGGCCTGTGTCGCGGCAAAGATCTCGTCGGCGGCGTCACCCTTTATTCCGACCAGTGTCATGGAGGCCTCGGCGCCCAGTGCCGCGCCCCGCCAGCGTGTCATCGGCGCCCCGGCTAGAGCTTCACGAGGCAGGGCGGCGGCGGCGCAGATCGTCATGAAGCGGCGCCGGGTCAGGCATGGTGTCATGGTGAGTTCTCCCGCGCGGTCGGGGCCGTCGGACGGGCGCGTCGCTTCAGCACCAGGCAGGTGTTCGAATCGTGGTAGATCGTCTGGCAATGCAGGCAAAGCACGCATTCATTGGGATTGATCCGACCGATCGGATCGATGGCGCCAACCATGCATTTGGTTTCGCAAAGCCGGCATTCCCGTCCGCATTGGGGACGGCGGCGCAGCCAGTCGAACAGCTTGAGCTTGGCCGGGATCGCCAGCGCCGCGCCAAGCGGGCAGAGATAACGGCAGTAGAACCGCTCGATGAACAGTCCCGCGACGAGAAGCGCCACGACGAATAGAACGAAAGGCCAGGCCCGCATGAAGCGCATCGACATGGCGGTCTTGAAGGGCTCGATCTCGGCCAGCACCAGCGCCTGATCCATCGAGTAGAATGACAGGCCGAGGATGGCGACGAAGGCCGTGTACTTGATGGCCCAGAGGCGCTCGTGAACGCCGAACGGCACCGCGATTTGCGGAATGCGGAGGCGCTTGGCGATCTCGTTGGTCAACTCCTGCAGCGCGCCGAAGGGGCAGAGCCAGCCGCAATAAACCCCGCGGCCCCAGAACAAGAGGCCGAGGGCGACGAAGCCCCAGAGCATGAAGATCACCGGATCGATCAGGAAGGTTTCCCAACGAAAGCCGGTCGTCAGCGATTGCAGGAACGCCACCACCTGAACGACGGACAATTGCCCGCCGGCGATCCAACCCAGCCAGACCAGCGTCACCGTCAGGAATGTGATCCGGCCCCAGCGCCAGAGCGCGGGGCGGCGCACGAACGCCTCCTGCAGGAAAAGGATCACCGCGAGGGTGGTCAGCATCAGGCCGACGCCGATGATCTCGAACCGCTTGCGCTGCCAGGCCGAGACCCACAACGGCTCGGTTTCCGGCGCCATCTCCGGCGGCCGAAGAAAACGGGCTGGCAAGGTATAGTCGACCGGTATGCGCATCGAGACCGGTTCGCCGCCGGTGTCGCGGCTTGCCGTCACCTCGACCCGGAATGATAGTGCCGGATCGAAGCGGTCGGCGGGCAGCCGGAAAACGCTCATTTCCTTGAAATCGGGTGCGCTGGCGGCCCCGAGGCGGTCGATCCTGAGATAGTCCCCGCTGTCGAAGGTGATGGTTTCCTCATCCTGGATCACCGCGATCCGGTCGAAAACGCCGGAGCGCCGCCAAGCTGTGCCCCGATGCGAGTGCAGGCCGCGGGAGGCGACGAACAGCGCTGTCTCGCCCGGCCCCAAGACAGCCATCGCTCGCGTGAAAAGCGCTTGGCCGAGGAGGTTTTTCCCGATCGTCGGCGGGTCGAGAAGCCCGATCCAGAGATCGAGAAACGGCGCCTCGCCCGGCGGCGGCGGCATCTTGGCGGCGCTCAGCGCCGCGCGCGCTGCATCGAGGCTCACCGTTGTGCGTGCGAGCGCGCCTTCGGCCAGCAGGGCATCCCAGGATGCCGGCCTGAAGCTGACCCGGTCGATCGCCGCTCCCCGCCCTTGCACGAGGGCAACCGTGCGTGCGGTCCGCAGGATCGCATCGCGGATCACCCCGGTTGACACTGTGGCCCGCGAGATCACATCCGGAAGGTCGGGGCGGTCGGCGAAGTCGATGGTCGGCTGGCGAGTCAGATCGACCCCGGCAAAGCCATCGACGTAATTTTCAATATCCGACGCGGAGATGCCCAAGGTCAGGACGGGCTCGCTTTGGCGGATGAGCTGGGCACCCGCGATCCGGCCGTCGCGTGTCACCGCGACAAGGATATCGATCGGACGTCCCGAATAGCCGACGGACTCCGCGATTTCCCAAGTCGAGACGATCCAGCCGATCCGCCCGTCCGGTGAGGTGACCGACCAGCCGGGCACCGCCCCCTCCTCGCGCGTCAAGGCAAGGGGACCGTCACGAGCGAACAGGCGGGCGGCCAACGCCAGATCGGGTTTTGCCGCCACCTCCTCGCTTTTGACTTGCAGCAGGCCATCGGCCAGCGCGCCATCTCCCAAACCCGGGGAGGCGAAGGCCATGACGAATATGATCAAGGCCTGCCTCAGCCGCATCACTGATCATCCTTTCGCTTTTCACCACGATGATGCCGCTTCCCCATCGGCACCTTGATGAAAGTCAAGGAACGTCGTCGGCCGGGGGGGCATCTTCCGCTTTGAACCTACCCGCCAACGGAGGCCGCCCCATGAAAACCATTCGCGAAACGCGGAGCTTGAAGCTCTTAGCCAGCATCGCGTTGCCGCTTGCGCTCGCGGCGACGGGCGCTGCCGCACAGGAGAAGCCGAAGGGGCATGGCGATTCGCCAGCCGCGAAATACGTCTACAGCGCCACCTCGCTCGGCGAGATCGGCGTGGAAATCCCGGGTCTCAAGCCTGACGATCCGGTCATCACCCAGGACGAATTCAATACGGCCGCCACGATTTACTTCGAACGCTGCGCCGGCTGCCACGGCGTGCTGCGCAAGGGCGCGACCGGCAAGGCGCTGACCCCCGACATCACCCGCCAGAACGGCTACGAATATCTGCGGGATTTCATGACCTACGGGTCGCCCGCCGGCATGCCGAACTGGGGCACCTCAGGTCAGCTCTCCGAAGAGCAGATCGACATGTTGGCCCGTTACCTGCTGATCGAGCCGCCGGCGCCGCCGGAGTTCGGCATGCCGGAGATGCTCAAGACCTGGAAGGTCCTGGTCGCGCCGGCGGACCGGCCGACGGAAAAGATGAACGACATCGATATCGACAATCTGTTTTCCGTGACCCTGCGCGACTCTGGCCAGATCGCGCTGATCGACGGCGCGACCTACGAGATTCACACGGTGATCGACACCGGCTACGCGGTGCATATCAGCCGCATCTCGGCCTCCGGCCGCTATCTCTTCGTCATCGGCCGCGATGCCAAGGTCAACATGATCGACCTGTGGATGGAAACGCCGGCGACGGTGGCCGAGATCAAGATCGGCGCCGAGGCGCGCTCGGTCGAGACCTCCAAGATGGAGGGCTGGGAAGACAAATACGCCATCGCGGGCGCTTATTGGCCGCCGCAATACGTCATCATGGACGGTGATACGCTGGAGCCGAAGAAAATCGTCTCGACGCGGGGCATGATCTACGACAGCCAGGAATATCACCCTGAGCCACGCGTGGCGGCGATCGTCGCGTCGCACTACCGCCCCGAGTTCATTGTGAACGTCAAGGAGACTGGCAAGATCCTGCTGGTCGACTACTCCGACATCAAGAACCTCAAGGTCACCGAGATCGAGGCCGAGCGGTTCCTGCACGATGGCGGATTCGACTCCACCAAGCGCTATTTCCTCACCGCCGCGAACGCGCGCGGCAAGGTCGCGGTGATCGACACCAAGGAAGGCGAGCTAACCGCGTTGCTGGAGACCGGCGGTCAGACCCCGCATCCCGGCCGCGGCGCCAATTTGAACCATCCCGTCTACGGGCCGGTCTGGGTGACCTCGCATCTCGGCGACGAGACCATCGCGCTGATCGGGACCGACCCGGAAGGACATCCCGACAACGCCTGGAAAGTGGTGCAACAGCTCGAGGGGCTGGGCGGCGGTTCGCTGTTCGTGAAGTCGCACCCGACCTCGAACCATCTTTATGTCGATGCGCCGCTGAATCCCGACGCTGAGGTGACCGCCTCTGTCGCGGTCTTCAACGTCGACGAACTCGGCAAGGAAGAGCCCGAATACACGGTGCTGCCAATCGTCGAATGGGCGGGCATCGCGGAAGGCCAACCCCGCGTCGTGCAGGGCGAGTTCAACAAGGCGGGTGACGAAATCTGGTTCTCGGTCTGGAACGCCAAGGATCTGGAATCCGCCATCGTGGTCGTCGACGACAAGACGCTGGAGCTGAAACACGTGATCAAGGATCCGCGGCTGATCACACCGACCGGCAAGTTCAACGTCTTCAACACCCGCCAGGACGTCTACTGACGCGCGCCCGGGGCGGCGGCACACGCCGCCCCAACTCGATCAGTCCGGGAGAAAGCTATGAAGACGCGTGGACGGGTGTTTCTGGTCGGGGCGGGTCCAGGCGATCCGGAGCTTTTGACGTTGAAAGCGGCGCGCGTGCTGGAACTGGCGCATGTCGTGGTCCATGACCGCCTGGTGTCGCCCGAGGTGCTGGCGCTGGCGCCGCCGACTGCGCGGCTTGTCCCGGTCGGCAAGGCGCCGACCTCCCATCCGGTGCCGCAGGAGCGTATCAACGAAATCCTCGTCGAGCTGGCACTCGAAGGGCAGACGGTGGTGCGATTGAAGGGCGGCGACCCTTTCATCTTCGGTCGCGGTTCGGAAGAGGCCGAAGCCTTGCGGGCAGCGGGAGTTCCGGTCGAAATCGTCCCCGGCATCACGGCGGCGCAGGGGGCGGCCTCCGTCACCGGTGTGCCGCTGACCCATCGCGGGCTGGCGACAGGCGTGCGCTACGTGACCGGACACTGTCGAAGCGACAGGCCGCTCGACCTTGAATGGCTGGGATTGGCGGACACCCAGACCACGCTGGTCGTCTATATGGGGGCCGCCAACATCGCCGAGATTTCCGAACGGCTGATCGCGCACGGCATGCCCGTGGCGACGCCCGTGCTGGCGATCGCCAATGCGACGACGCCGCGCGAGCGGCGGCTGACCTCCCGTCTGGACCGGATCGCCAGCGACATGGCCGAGGCGCGTCTCACCGGCCCGGTGCTGTTTCTGATCGGCGATGTCGTCTCGCTTTACCGCTCGTCACCCGCCGAAATGTTCACGCATCTTGCCGCCGTTCATGCGCCGTTGGCTCATGCGTGAGGTTCTGGTGGCCCTTTTGCTCGTTATCGGGGCACCGGCCTTGGCGCAGGAGCTGCCGCCGGGCCGGGCGGCCGAACTTGAGCGTTTGGTGCTGCAGGATTGCGGCTCATGCCACGGAATGACGCTGAAAGGCGGGCTCGGACCGGATATCCGCGCCGAGACGCTGGCCGGGACGCAGCCCGACGGGCTTGTCGCCATCATTCTCGATGGCGTTCCGGGAACCGCGATGCCGCCCTGGCGCCCGCTCCTCAGAGATGAAGAGGCGGCCTGGATCGCCGGCTATCTCTTGGACGGAGGCAACGAATGAGCCGTGGCTTTTCCCTTGGCCTGATCATGCTGGCGTCGATTTCCGCGGTCTTCCTTGGCGTCGCCCAGGCGCAGGAGCCCCGCGCCACCGGCGATCTGGGCGTGGTTGTAGAACGGACCTCGGGCTCGCTGCTGATCATCGACCAGTCCGAGCACGCCGCGATCGGGCGGGTCGATGGCCTGGGCGATCTGTCCCATGCTTCGGTAGTATTCTCGGCGGACGAGCGTTTCGCCTTCGTCTTCGGACGCGACGGCGGGCTGACCAAGGTCGATCTGCTGACCCAGTCGATCGCTGGCCGCGTCGTGCAATCGGGCAACGCCATCGGCGGCGCAATTTCCGACGACGGGCAACTCGTCGCGGTCTCGAACTACGAGCCGGGCGGCGTGCGCGTCTTCGATGCCGAAACGCTGGAGAGCGTCGCCGACATCCCGACCGGGTCGAAGACCATCGGCCTGGTCGACGCGCCGGGGCGGCGCTTCGTCTTCACCCTGTGGGACGCGGGGGAGACGTGGATCGCGGACTTTTCCGGTGAGGAGCCGGCGATCACCCGGATCGGCGGGATCGGGACGAACCCCTATGACGCGCTGATCACCGGCGACGGGCGGCACTACATCGCGGGGTTGTTCGGCGAGGACGGGCTGACGGCGCTCGATCTCTGGCAGGAACCGCCGGTTCCGCGGCGGATTCTGTCGGGCTACGGCAAGGGCAAGGAACCGCTGCCCGTCTACAAGATGCCGCATCTGGAAGGCTGGGCGCTGGCGGGCGATCGGTTCGTTCTGCCCGCTGTCGGACGACATGAAGTGCTCTGGGTCGACAGCCGGACATTGGCTGAGGTGGGGCGCACAGCCACCCACGGTCAGCCAGTCTTCGCCGTCGCCCGGCCGGACGGGCGCCAGGTCTGGGTCAATTTCGCCCACCCCTTGAACGATACGATCGAGGTAATCGATACGCTTTCGGGCGAAGTGATCCACACGCTGACGCCGGGACCCGCCGTCCTGCACATGGAGTTCACCGCCCGCGGTCACGAGGTCTGGGTCTCGGTCCGCGATGCCGGGCGTGTGGACATCTACGACGCGCGCAGTTTCGAGAAGCTGGGCGAGATCGCGGCGGAGAGCCCGTCGGGGATTTTCTTCACCGCGCGCGCCCACCGGACGGGGCTCTGAGCGATGAGCTTGACCGTCGACATCATCGACCGCGCGCTGCTCGACAATTGGCAGCGGGATTTTCCGCTGGTACCCCGGCCGTTTGCCGCGATTGCCGAGCGGATGGACCTTCGCCAGAAGGACGTTCTGAGCCGGCTCGCCGAGATGGAGGCCGTTGGCGCAATCAGCCGCGTCGGCGCCACCTGCCGGCCGGGCACCGCGGGCGCGAGCACGCTGGCCGCCGTCGCTGCTCCCGAATGGCGGATCGACGAGATCGCCGCCCTCATCGGCGGCGAGCCGGGCGTGAACCACTCCTATCTGCGCGAGAACCGCTGGAACATCTGGTTCGTGGTGACCGGCCCCGATCGGCTCCATGTCGACGCGACGCTTGACCGCATTCGTGCGCGCACGAAACTTGAGGTCCTCGATCTGCCGCTGGTGCGCGCGTTCAATGTCGATCTGGGCTTCTCGCTCGACGGCGCCGGCCACGTGCCGCCGGCGCGCGAACATATCGACGCCGGCGTACTGGAACCGGAGGACCGGCCGATCATGCAGGCGCTCTCGACCGGCCTGGCGCTGGTGCCCCGTCCTTTTGCCGAATTGGGCCGCGCGCTCGGTCGGTCCGAGGCGGACGTGCTGGCACGGGTCAAGGCGCTTGCCGCGGCCGGTATCCTGTCGCGGATCGGTGTGATCGTGCGCCATCGCGCACTCGGCTGGCGATCCAATGCCATGGTGGTCTGGGAGGCGGACGAGGCCGATCTGGGCCGCATCGGACCTGCGCTGACCGCCGTGCGCGGCGTCACGCTCTGTTATCAACGGCGCGCGGCGCCCGGCGTCTGGCCCTATACGCTCTACTGCATGATCCACGCCCGCAGCCGCGACGAGGCGATGGCGGTGCTCGATCGCGCCAGCAGAGAGGTCGGCCTTCAGGATGCTCCGCATCAGGTGCTGTTCAGCATTCGCTGCTTCAAGCAGACGGGAGCGTTGGTGGCGTCCACGGAAGGAGCAGCGGCATGAAGCGTTCCGCGCTCGAACTCGACGCGACCGACCGGCTGATCGTCAACGCTTTGCAAGAAGGGTTTCCGCTCACGCCGCGTCCCTATGCGGAGGCGGCGACGCGGCTCGGCCTGAGCGAGAGCGAGCTGATGTCGCGGCTGGGACGCATGCGCGAAACCGGCGTGATCACGCGCTTCGGCCCGTTCTACGACGCGGCCGCGATCGGAGGGGCCTTCTGCCTGTGCGCGATGGAGGTCCCGGCCGAGCATTTCGAGGCCGTGGCGGATGCGGTCAACGCCCATCCGGAGGTCGCGCACAATTACCAACGCGAGCATCGTCTCAACATGTGGTTCGTGCTGGCGACCGAAACGGCGGAGGCGGTCGAGGCCGTCGCCGATGAAATTGAGGCGGAGACGGGGATTGCCGTGCTGCGGTTTCCGAAGCTGCAGGAATTCTTCATCGGTTTCAGGGTGGCGGCATGAGCATCGACGCGATCGACCGCGGGATCATCGAGGCCACCCAGGCGGGGCTTCCGCTGACGCCCGCGCCCTATGCCGTGATCGCGGCGGAGTTGGGACTGGACGAAGCTGAGGTGATCGCGCGCATGACGGCCATGCGGGAACGCGGCGTGATCCGCCGCATCGGGGCAGCGCCCAATCATTACGCGCTCGGCATGACCGCCAACGGTATGACGGTCTGGGACGTGGAGGACAGCGCCGCGGCGCGGATTGGCGCCGAGGTGGGCGCGCTCGACTTCGTCTCGCACTGCTATCTGAGGCCCCGCGCGCAACCCGTCTGGCCTTACAATCTCTTTGCCATGGTGCATGGCAGCGATCGCAACCAGGTCGAGGCGAAACGCGAGCGCATCGCGGCATTGCTCGGTCCCGCCCGCCGCAGCGGCGACATCCTCTATTCGACCCGCATCCTGAAGAAAACCGGTCTGCGGCTCGGCCGCAAAGGAGGGCGCTGATGTTCCGCCTCTCGCATTATATGCGTCAACTGGTCGACCCGACCCCGGTGAGCGCGCGCCGCGGGCCGGTCAAGCCGGTGGTGATCTGGAACCTGACCCGGCGCTGCAACCTGCGCTGCCGCCACTGCTACACCAGTTCAGCGGATGTGGCGTTTCCCGGCGAGCTGACCCATGAGGAGGCGATGGGCGTCTTGGAGGATCTCGGCGATTTCGGTATCCCCGCGCTGATCCTTTCCGGCGGGGAACCGCTGGCTCGCCGCGACGTCTTCGAGATTGCCGAGCGTGCGCGACAGATGAAGATGTATCTCGCGCTTTCCACCAACGGCACGGCCATCGTCGGCGCGACGGCCGACCGGGTGGCCGAGATCGGCTTCGACTATGTCGGCATCAGCCTCGACGGGATCGGCGAGACCAACGACTGGTTCCGGGGCAAGGTCGGCGCCTTCGACGAGGCCCTTGCGGGCGTCCGTGCCTGCAAGGAGCGCGACATCAAGGTCGGCCTGCGCTTCACCATCACCGAGGACAACGCCCATCAGCTGTCCGAAATGCTGGCGCTGGCCGATGCGGAAGGCGTGGACAAGTTCTACCTGTCGCATCTGGTCTATGCCGGGCGGGGCGACAAGCACCGCGGCGAGGACGTTGGCTGGTCGCGGACGCGCCATGCGATGGAGCTTCTGATCGATCGCGCGTGGGTCGCGGCGGCCGAAGGCATGCCGCTGGAGATCGTCACCGGCAACAACGACGCTGACGCGGTCTATTTCCTGCGCTGGGCCGAACGCCTATTCCCGGCCGAGCGGGTCGCGCATCTGCGCGCGCATCTGGAGGCCTGGGGCGGCAATTCCTCCGGTCTGGGCGTGGCCAACATCGACCCGCAGGGCAACGTGCATCCCGACACCTATTGGTCGGACTACACCATCGGCAGCGTCAAGGAGCACCGCTTCTCCGAACTGTGGACCGGTGACGACCCGATGCTGGCGCAGCTCCACCGCCGTCCGCGCCCGCTGAAGGGCCGTTGCGGGGCTTGCGCCTATCAGAGCGTGTGCGGCGGCAATACTCGAATCCGTGCATTGCAGCTCACAGGCGACCCCTGGGCCGAGGATCCTGCCTGCTACATGAGCGACGCTGAGATCGGGGTCAAAGCGGGTGGGCGCCTGACTGTCACGCCGTTTCGGGGAAAGAGCCATGATCCGGTTCATCGTTTTCACTAGCCTGCTGCTGACGGCCTTCGCCGGGGCGGTGCAGGGCGAGCCGCGGGCGCAGTATTCGCGGTATTGCGCCGAATGCCACGGCGCCGACCGACTCGGCGGCACCGGGCCGGCGCTGATCCCGGAGACGCTGAAACGCATGCGCGGGCCGAAGCTTGGCGTAGTGATCGCCGAAGGCCGCGCCGCGACGCAAATGCCCGGCTTCGCCGACACCCTGAGCCCGGACGAGATCGCCGCTCTCGGCGATTACCTGACCACGTCGCTGGCGAAAATCCCGGACTGGGGTCCGGGGCAGATCGAACAAACCCGGACGCTCGACCCGGACTATGTGCCCGTCACGGCCCCGGCCTTCGACGCCGATCCTTTGAACCTGTTCCTCGTCGTCGAGACCGGCGATCATCACGTCAGTGTCGTCGACGGGGACAGCTTTACGGTGCTGGATCGCTTCCCGACGCCCTTTGCCGTGCATGGCGGGCCGAAATTCACGCCCGACGGGCGGTTCGTCTTCATCATGTCGCGCGACGGTTGGGTGCAGAAATACGATCTGTGGAGCCTTGCCGAGATCGGCCGTGTCCGCGCCGGGTTGAACAGCCGCAACATCGCGATCTCCAAGGACGGCAAGCATCTGGCGGTGGCGAACTATCTGCCGCGCACCCTGACCATCCTTGCGACCGCCGATTTGTCGGTGGAGAAAGTCTTTGAGGTGGCGGACAAGGACGGCACGCCCTCGCGGGTATCCGCCGTCTATCAGGCGCCGCAGCGCGACAGTTTCATCCTGGCGCTCAAGGATGCGCCGGAGATTTGGGAAATCGCGACCGATCCCAATGCCGCACCGGTCTATGAGGGCTATGTCCACAGTTACGAGAAGGGGATGGTCGAAGCGATCGCGGGGTCCGAGGGGCTGTTCGCGCTGCGCCGGATTGCGGTGACGAGCCCGCTCGACGACTTCTTCTTCACGCCGGATTATCGCCACCTGATCGGCGCGGCGCGCGACGGCGAACGCGGGGTGGTGGTGAACCTGACCGTCGGTCGCGAGATCGCGGAACTGCCGCTGCCCGGCCTGCCGCATCTCGGCTCGGGCATCTCCTGGATCAGAGACGGCCGGCGGGTGATGGCGACGCCACATTTGAAGCAGGCGCGGCTGTCGGTCATCGACATCGAGACCTGGCAGGTGGTCAAGACGATCGAGACCCTCGGTCCCGGCTTCTTCCTGCGCAGCCACGAAAACAGCCGCTATGTCTGGGCCGATGTGTTCTTCGGCCCGAACCGCGACGCGATGCATGTAATCGACAAGCAGACGCTGGAGATCGTCAAGACCCTGCGTCCGGTTCCCGGCGCCACCGTCGCCCATGTCGAGTTCGATCGGGACGGCAAGTATGCGCTGGTCAGCGTCTGGGAGGATGAGGGCGCGGTCATTGTCTACGATGCGCAAACGCTCGAGGAAGTCACCCGGTTGCCGATGAGAAAGCCCTCGGGGAAGTACAATGTCTGGAACAAGATCAGCTTTTCGGATGGCACCAGCCACTGAGTCGCGCGCCGCGCTCATCGTCGCGCACGGCTCCCCCTCGGCGCCCGGGCGGCCCGAGGAGGACCTGCACGCGCTGGCCGATCGTGTGGCGGCGAGGCTTCACGGCTGGACCGTGCGGGGCGCGACGCTCGCCGGTCGCGGCACGCTCAAAGCCACGCTCGACACGCTCGGAAGCCAGCAGGTGTCGATCTATCCATTGTTCATGTCGGACGGCTGGTTTGTCAGCCGCGAGTTGCCGCGGCGGATCGGCGAGCTCTGCGACGGCGCCTTCGCGATGCTGTCGCCGCTAGGCCTCGATCCGTCTCTGCACGCGTTCTGCCTCGATTGCGTGCGCCGCGCTGCGTCGGAGCGAGATTTATCGCTGGAGGAGACCACGATCCTTCTCGCCGCGCATGGATCGCCGTCGGATCCCCGGCCACGCGAAGCCGCCGAGAAGGCCGCGCGCTTTATCGCCGCCGCCGGGCTGTTTCGCGACGTTCGCGTCGGCTTCGTGGACGAGGTTCCGTATCTTGCCGAGGCGGCGCGGCTCAATGGCCCGGCCCTGTGCCTGCCGTTCTTTGCCGGGCATGCGGGGCATGTCGATGTCGATTTGCCCCGGGCTCTCGCCGAAGCGGCCTTTCCTGGCCCGATGCTCGATCCCGTGGGGATGCGGCCGGAGATCGCGCAGATCGTCGCGGCCGCGCTGTCGATGCATGCCGCGCGGATCGCGGCTTGAAAGCCTCCGCCGCTGACCACCGTAGGTTGGCATAATCGGTTTTTCGTCTGTTCCCGGAGCCGGCAATCGCCTCCCGCCGTAGCTGGCCATGTTCATGCCCACCTTCGCCTTCGGTGCCGCGCTCAGGCGCTTTCGGCACGAGAATTTCCAATACTTGACTTTCGTCAAGCCGCCGCTGCCCGGGCGTCGGTATTCTTGAAAGGTCTCGATTCGAGGTCCTTAGGGAAGGTTCTGCAATGGCCGACGAACAGGAAACCCCGCGCCCGGAGCGTATCCCATTCATGCAGCAGCTTCTCGACAACCCTTTCCTGCTGCTGGTGTTCGGGATCACCATCCCCACGGTTCTTTATCTGATCTGGGGCGTGATGGAGATCGTCACAATTCCGCTCGCCCAATAGGAGTCCAACATGGCCATAACTCCTCCCCAGAACCGAATTTGGTGGAACGAGCCGATCCACAAGATCGAGTTGAGCTGGATTGTCATCGCCTTCCTCTGGGGTCTGTTCATGTTCTTCTTCATGATCGCCTGGCACTTCATCGGCGACCAGAACCTTGCGAATGAGACCTACCGGATCAACCCGGACAAATATGTCGAAAAGGTCGAGGCGTTCGCCGAACAGTGGCAGGTCGGCGAGGAGGAGGGCGTGCCGGTGGTCCGCCCGCCGGCCGGTGAGGAGGTCTATTTACTCGCGCGTCTCTGGGAGTGGTGGCCGATTCTCGAGCTGAAGAAGGACCAGAGCTACCGCATCCATATGAGTTCGGCCGACTGGCAGCACGGTTTCTCGCTGCAGCCGACCAACATCAACATCCAGGTCCAGCCTGGATACGAGCATGTCATCACCCTGACGCCGACCGAGGCGGGGGAGTTCGGCATCGTCTGCAACGAGTATTGCGGCATCGGTCATCACCAGATGACCGGCCGGATTCGCGTGACTGAATAAAGGAGAGCGCCATGACCACGATCGATGCAGGCATCGCGCCGGGCGCTTTTTCCGAGGCCGTGTTCCGCAAATGCGGCTACACCGGGCTGAAGGTGGACGTCGCCGCTCAGCGACTGATCAAGGCCAATGCGGTGGCCGCCGTCGTCTTTCTCATGCTCGGCGGGCTGATGGGGGTGGCGGTGGCGCTGACCCGCTGGCCGGCGGTGCATCTTCTGCCGGCCGAGTGGTTCTATCTGGTCCTGACCGGGCACGGCGCCAATGTGCTGCTCTTCTGGATCATATTCTTCGAGATCGCGATTCTCTATCTAGCCTCGGCGGTTCTCCTGAACTCGCGTCTCGCGGCACCCAAATTCGCCTGGCTCGGCTTCGTGCTGATGATCGTCGGCGCGTTGATGGCGAACTACGCGGTGCTGCGCGGCGACTCATCCGTGATGTTCACATCCTACCCGCCGATGATGGCGTCGTCCTGGTTCTATCTATCGCTGATTCTCTTCTCGGTCGGCGCACTGATCGGGGTCGCGGTCTTCTTTGGTACTCTGGTCATCGCCCGCGCCGAGCGCACCTATGAGGGATCGATACCGTTGGTCACCTTCGGCGCACTGACCGCGGCGATCATCGCGGTATTCACCATCGCCTCCGGCGCGATCATCCTGATCCCGACCTGGCTCTGGTCGCTCGGGCTGATCTCGAATATCGATCCGCTGATGTACAAGGTGATCTGGTGGGGCATGGGCCACTCCTCGCAGCAGATGAACGTCTCGGCGCATGTTTCGGTCTGGTATCTGATCGCGGCGCTGGTGGTGGGGGCGAAGCCCTTGTCCGAGAAGGTCAGCCGGACCGCCTTTTTGATGTACATCCTGTTCCTGCAGCTCGCCTCGGCGCACCATCTGCTCGCCGAGCCCGGCATGAGCGCCGAGTGGAAGATCATCAACACCTCTTACATGATGTATCTGGCCGTCATGGGCTCGATGATTCACGGACTGACTGTGCCCGGCGCGATCGAGGCGGCGCAGCGGCGCAACGGCTTCCGGAAGGGCTGGTTCGAGTGGCTGCAGAAGGCGCCCTGGGGCAACCCGGCCTTTTCGGGAATGTTCCTCAGCCTCGTCATGTTCGGCTTCATCGGCGGCATCTCCGGCGTCGTGCTCGGCACCGAACAGCTCAACGTCCTGATGCACAACACCATCTATGTGCCCGGCCATTTCCACGGCACGGTCGTCGCCGGCACCACGCTCGCCTTCATGGCGGTGACCTATCTGTTGTTGCCGCTCATCTTCCAACGCGAGGTCATCTGGCCGAAGCTGGCGAAGTGGCAGCCCTATCTGTTCGGCATCGGCGCCGGAGGCATCTCGCTGTTCATGATGGGGGCGGGCACCCTCGGCGTCGCGCGGCGGCACTGGGACATCACCCTGACCGATGCAGCGCATGCCTTCGAGTATGCGCCCGGTGCCTTCCTGATGATGGGGCTGAACGGCATCTTCGCTCTCATCGCGGGCCTGGGCGGCGCGCTCTACATCCTGATCACGGTTGGCACCGTGCTGTTCGGCAAGAAGCTCGACACCGCAGGAGCGCAGCCGATGCACTTCCCGCTGCACGCACAGGGACCGTATGCGGCATCGCACTACGGCAGCGAGGCGGCGGTCAAGCTGCCGGGCACGATCGTTTTGGTGACGATCTTCTTCGTCTCCTTTGTGCTCTACTACTTCGTCAACTGGAAGTATCTGTCCGACCTCTGGCTGTTCCGGTGAGGGCGAAGCGATGCTGGCCGCGCTCCGCATAACCGGTTCGATCCTGAAGCTGAGGATAGGCTTCGCCGTCGCGCTGGCAGCGCTGGCCGGGATGCTGGCCAGCGAAGGGACGCTGTCGCCGCTCCAGGCCGGCGTCTTCCTGCTCGCGGTCCTCGGCGCCAGTGGGGCGGCCGGCGCCTTCAACCATTACTGGGAGCGCGAGAGCGACCGGGACATGCGGCGGACCCACGCCCGGCCCTTCGCCAGCGGCCGCCTGAAGCCCGGTCCGATCTGGCCGGTGACCTTCGCCGGCCTGCTGCTCGCCTCGCTGGTCATGGCCTGGTCGGTCGGAGGTTCACTGGCGGCGTTCTGGCTGTTTCTCGGCGCCATCACCTATGGCTGGGTCTATACCGTATGGCTGAAGCGGCGGAGCGTGTGGAACATCGTGGTCGGCGGCGCGTCCGGCAGTTTCGCCATCCTCGCCGGCGCGGCGGCGGTCGGCGGCGAAATGCAGGCGACGCCGGTGATCCTCGCCCTCGTCATGTTCTTCTGGACGCCGCCGCACTTCTGGTCGCTGGCGGCGGCGAAGGGCGACGACTATCGGCGGTGCGGCGTGCCGATGCTGCCAGTGATCGTGTCCGAAAAGGTATGGGCGCCGATCATCCTCGGTCACGCAGCGGTGTTGCTGGTGCTCTCCCTCTTACCGCTCGCCACCGGCATGGGTCTGGTCTACGGCGTCTTCGCGCTGGCCGGCGGCGGGCTGTTCCTGTGGCGCTCGGCCCAGCTCTGGGCGGCGCCGTCGCGGCAAACCGCGATGGCCAATTTTCGCGCTTCGCTCGTGCAATTCGCGCTGCTTGTCACGGGCGTCTATCTCGACGCCGCGGTCCGATGGGCGACCTGATCCGCCGCTTTGTCGGTATTGCGCTCCTGTTCGCGGTGGCCATACCGCTCCGGGCCGAAGGCGCCGAGAGTTTTGATCCGATCGCGGTGGTAGCCGCGAGCGAGGCGGCGTTGGGCCGACTCGTGGGCGACTACACGCTGGTCGACCGTCATGGCGCGTCGCTCCCGCTGGCCGAGCTTCGCGGCCGGCCGCTGGTGGTCAGCATCGTCTATACGAGCTGCTCGTCGGTCTGTCCGCCGACGACGCAGCGGATAATCGAGGCGGTCGAGGAGGCGCGTCGCGTCTTCGGCGCGCAGCAATTCTCGGTGCTGACGCTCGGCTTCGACGCCCGCAACGACACGCCGTCCCGGCTCGACGCGTTCGCCAAAACACAGCGTATTCCCGAGGCGGACTGGCGGCTCGCCAGCGCCGACGCGGCGACGCTGCGGCGGCTTCTCGCCGATGTCGGTTTCAGCTATCGCGCCGCCGCCGGCGGCTTCGAGCATATCACCCAGACGACGATCCTCGACGCAGAGGGACGCGTCTACCGCCATATCTATGGCGACGACTTTCCGATCCAGATGCTGCTGGAACCGCTCAAGGACCTGATCTACGGCACGAGCCTGCGCGGGATCACCCGCGAGGGCCTGATCGATCGGATCAAGTTCATCTGCACGACCTACAACCCGGCGACCGGCGTCTACGAATTCGACTATGCGATCGGCTTCGGCATCGTGCTCGGCGGGCTCTCGCTGATCCTGACGGGGATCGTCATCCTGCGGCTCTGGCTGGGCAACCGGCGGCCGGTGGGGCGATGTCGGGACGAGGTATGAGAGCCGTCGGTACTACCCTGAGCCGCGGCTTCGACCGGGTCGAACGGGCACTCGACGCCATCTTCGGACCCGAGTGGAATCCGATGGCCCAGCTTGGCACGCTCGGCTGGTTCCTGTTCTGGATCGTCACGGCGACCGGGGTCTATCTCTTCATCTTCTTCGATACCGGCGTGGTGAACGCCTATACGTCGATCGAGTGGCTGACCAACGACCACTGGTTCCACGCCGGCATCGCGCGGAGTTTTCACCGCTACGCGTCCGATCTGATGATCGCGGTCATGCTGGTTCATCTGGTTCGCGAGTTCGCCAGGGGGCGCCATCGCGGCGCGCGATGGTTCTCTTGGATCACCGGCGTGCCGCTGATCTGGCTGGTCTATATCTCCGGCATCACCGGCTATTGGCTGGTCTGGGACCGCCTGGCGCAATACGTCGCCATCGCCAGCACCGAGCTGCTCGATTGGCTGCCCATCTTCGGCGAGCCGATCGCGCGGAATTTTCTCACGCCCGAGGCGTTGAGCGGACGGTTCTTCACCCTCCTGGTGTTCCTCCATATCGCGGTACCGCTGATCCTGTTGCTGGTGATGTGGATCCATATCCAGCGGATCACCAATGCCCGGACCGCGCCGTCGCGGGAACTCGGCGGCATCGTTCTGGCCGGCCTTTTGATCGCCTCGCTGCTGTTGCCGGCCCGCTCGCAAGCCGCGGCCGATCTGGCGATGGTGCCGGCGCAGGTCGGTATCGACTGGTTCATCCTGCCGCTCTATCCGGTGATGGATCTGGTGCCGGCGGGCGCGATCTGGGCCGGGTTGGTGCTCTTCAGCGTCGGAATGTCGGCCCTTCCCTGGTTGCCGCCCAAGCCCCGTCCGGCGCCGGTCGAGGTGTTCCTCGACCATTGCAATGGCTGCAACCGTTGCGTCGAGGACTGCCCCTACGGCGCGGTCACACTGGTGCCGCGCACCGATGGCGCGCCGTTTCCCCACCAGGCCGAAGTCGATCCCGATCGCTGCGTCGCCTGCGGTATCTGCATGGGGTCATGCCCGTCCTCGACGCCGTTCCGCCGCTCCATCGATCTGGTGACCGGGATCGACCTGCCCGACCTGTCGCTGAAGATGGTGCGGGAACAGGTGATCGAGGCCGCTGTGGCGCTGGAGGGGCCGGGGCGGGTGCTGACGCTGGCCTGCGCCCATGGCGCGGCGGGAAGGGATCTGCCGGGACGGGTCGTGCTGCCTTGTGTCGCCATGGCCCCGCCATCGCTGATCGACTTCATCCTGTCCCGCGATCTGGCCGATGGTGTGGCGATCGCCGGTTGCGCCGAGCGAGAATGCCAGCATCGCTTCGGCATCGAATGGACCGAGCAGCGTATCGCGGCGACCCGCGATCCCTATCTGCGCGCCCGGGTGCCGCGCGCCCGGCTGGCGACGGTCTGGGCGGGGCCGACGGAAACGGCGCGGCTTGCGCGCGAATTGGCGACCTTCCAGGATCGTCTCGCCGCGCTGCCAGCCGATGATGCTTTGCCAGCGGGAGCGACGCGGCAGTTCCCTCAGTCGATCGAGGAGGTCGACCAATGAGCCGGGTTCGCCGCCTGATCCTCGGCAGCGCTGTGACGGCGGTGGTCGCCACTGGCGCCGCGTTTTTTTCGGCCGCGCCGACATGGCGGAGCCTGCCGGAAGGGACCGGCGTGGTAAAACTCAGCTTCACCCATGGCGGCGCGCGTAACTGCCGACAGCTCGACGCAGAGGAACGGGCGAGATTGCCGGCGAATATGCGCAAGCGTGAGATCTGCGATCGCGAGCGCGCGGCGCTTCGGTTCGAACTCGACATCGATGGTGAGCCGGCGCTTCGCGCCGAACTGCCGCCGAGCGGCCTGGCCGGCGACGGCCCGGCTCGGGTGTACCAGCGTTTCCCGCTTGGCGCGGGGGATCATGAAATAGCCGTCCGCCTGGCCGACACTGGGCGCGCCGAGGGCTTCGACTACGAGGCCGCGCGCCGCATTACCCTAACGGCGGAGCAAAATCTCGCCATCGACTTTCGCCCCGAGCAGGGCGGCTTTGTCTTCAACTGATTGTTTGTGGGAGGAGTACCGATGCCTCGGATGGAGTGGAAGGACAGCTATAGCGTCGGCGTTCCGGCCGTCGATCACGAGCACAAGGAGCTGATCGATCTCGTCAACCGGCTTGGCGACGCGCTGACCGGGGACGGCGATGCGGTCGCCGCCTTCGGCGATCTGCTGCGCGGGATATCTGCTCATTTCGCGCTGGAGGAGAAGTTCATGCGCGAGCACGACTACGACCAGATCGCGCAGCACAAGGCCGATCACGAGCGGCTGCTCGACGAGTTGCGGGATATCATGAGCGATTACGAATCCGGCACCGGGCCTCAGGCCAACCGGCTGGTCGCGGCACTGGATCCCTGGTTCACCGAGCACTTCAAGACGCATGACGCCCGGCTCCATTCCCGCCTCGGCCAGCATCCGCATTGACGGGTGGGCCGCAGGAGACCGCACGTCATGATCCATTGGGCCAAGGCCACCTGCCGGGCCCACCAAAATCTCCGCAAGTCATTGCAATTGCCCGACGGCCGTCGACATTCGGACCGGGCCCCGTCCGACATGCTTCACATGGATGAGGATTCCCTTCCTCTGCCCAACCCTGTGACCGTGCAAAACGGGTCTACCAATATGTGCGGCGCGTCCCCGACGATGTGGCGGACACATGTGTCGCGCAGCCGATTCAACGACGCCAAAGACGCGGCTGTCTCGGGAAGGCGCGTCTTCGTGCGGAAAAGTAGGTCGATGACGACGAGCTGGAACGGCGGCGCCGGACCTTCCGATCGCCGTCGGACCCGGCGACCGGGCGGCGCGGCTTATGATCAGATTTGTGCCCAGGAGGTCCTTCAGGCGGATGAGGGGGCAGGCGGATGAGGGGGGGCGATTTCACGATCCTGCAGCCGGTCAAGACATGAGATGGCCGGACCGGACGCTGGTCCGCGCCCGCAGGCATGTCGCCAATTCCGATGCTACCCAGCCAATGTGGATCGAAATCCGCATGCGACATCGTCGCCGGCAGAGGTTCCCCGCGCAAATGGGTGGTATCCCACGCATTTGTCAAACTTGCTTGCCATCCTCAAGCACTCCTCTTAGGCTCCGTCCCAACAGCTGCCGGGCAGCGCTGTCGATTGAGGGCGTAGCCCATTTTCCACCGCAACCCTTGGGGCCGTCGAATAGGGCGGGCACTCCAAGACAGAAGGATGAATGCGATTATGCTGGCCGAACTGAGGAACCTCACCATCGCGGGTGCGATGACGTTGTCCGCACTGACGGGATTGGCATCGTCCACCCAGGCTCAGGAATATCCCGAGCGTGCGGTCGAGTTCATCGTTCCCTGGGGACCTGGGGGCGGCAGCGACACGCTGATGCGTATTATTGCCAACAACGCCGAGCCATTTCTCGGTCAGCCGCTCGCGGTGATCAACATGCCAGGCGTTGGTGGCACCGTCGGCCTGACTGAGGCCAGCAAGCGCGAGGCCGATGGCTACACGATCAGCCAGGTGCACGAAGGCCTGCCGGTCGCCAACAAGACCGGCCTGACCGATATCAACTGGGATACGTTCGACCCGATCGCGCTGATGACGTCGTCGCCGCAATATCTGGTCGTGCGCGCCGACAGCCCCTGGAAGACGTTCGAGGAGTTCGTGGCCTACGCCAAGGAGAACCCCGGCGAGATCAAGACCGGCGTCACGCTCGGCGGCGTCCCGCATCTGCACGCGGCGATGATCGAGGACGCGGCGGGTATCGAGCTGTCCTATGTCGGCTACGAGGGAACCGGCGAGCGTATCCGGGCTCTCGTCGGCGGCAATCTCGACGCGGCCATCGGCGATGTTTCTTCATCACTGGAATTCGTCAAGAACGGCGATCTGCGTTTCCTGGCGACCGGCGCGGCCGAGCGCCTGGAGGCCACGCCCGACGTTCCGACGCTGAAGGAACTGGGCCATGATCTCGAACTGACGATCACGCGCGGGATCGTGATGCCCAAAGGGGCGCCGGAAGAGACGCGCAAGACCCTCGAATCGGCGCTGGAGAAACTGTCCGAGGATGCGGCGTTCGTCGAACAGATCAACAATGCCGGGGCCGAGGTCGATTTCCGCGGCCAGGAAGAATACCGCACCTATCTGGAAAAACTCGACGCGACGATCGACCGCCTGGTGGGCCGTCTCGCGGGATGATCACTCCGGACAAGAAAATCTCTGACGGGGGTGCCATGCTTGCGGCATCCCCGCAGGTTTCCGACGAGGAGGTCGCTGGCGAAGTCGCCAAACTCGCTTCCTACGTCGTCTTTCTGATCGTGTCCGCCGGCCTGTATGTCGCCGCTATCGGCCTGCCGGTATCGCGATGGGAGCCGCTCGGGGCCGGCGCGTTCCCGAAGCTGGTGATGGGGCTGCTCGCCGCCTTGTGTCTGGTCGCGATCTTTCTGTCGGCCAGACGTTTGTCGCGTTGGGGTCTGCCGGCAGGCTGGGCTGCCCGCCTCCGCGCCTTCGCTTTTTCGCACCGTCTGGTCATCCTGGTTTTTCTCGCTTTCGGCCTCTACCTCGCCGGACTGAGGACGCTCGGCTTCTCGATCGCGACCTTCCTTTTCCTGCTTGTCGCGCAATTGATCGCGGCGCCGCGCGACCGACGGACGATCGTGACCGCGCTTTTGGTTGCCATCGTCTTTTCCTTTGGCCTCAACTGGCTGTTTGCCGAAGGCTTCACCGTTTTTCTGCCTCGCGGCCTGTTGGGCTGAGCGGGAGGGACATCGTAGATGGACGATTTTCTGCTCGGGCTCGTCCAGGTGTTGGCGCCCGACACGCTTCTCTACATGGCGCTTGGCTCACTGGCGGGCATCATCGCGGCAGCGATACCCGGCTTCACCGTCACCATGGCAATCGTGCTGACGCTGCCGCTGACCTTCACCATGCCACCGCTGCAGGGCATCTCGGTGATGCTGTCGGTTTATGTCGGCGGTTACACCGGGGGGCTCATCTCGGCGGCGCTGCTCGGCATTCCCGGCACGCCCTCGTCGGTCGCCACGACCTTCGACGCCTTTCCAATGGCGCGCAATGGAGAGCCGGGCCGCGCCCTCTCACTCGGCGTGTGGGCCTCGTTCTTCGGGACGATCATCTCCACCCTCGTGCTGATCGTCGCCGCGCCGCCGCTGGCGATCGTTGCCGTTCGGTTGGGGCCTTGGGAATATTTTTCGCTGATCGTCTTTGCCCTGACGATCGTCGCCAGTCTGGTCGGTGCGTCGTTGCTGCGCGGATTGATCGCCGGCGTCATCGGCCTCGCGATCGCTGTGATCGGGCCCGACCCGATGATGGGGCGGCCGCGCTTCACCTTCGATATCGAGATGCTGGCGCCCGGGCTACCGTTTCTCGTGGTTCTCATCGGCATCTTCGCGATCAGCCAGTTGATGAGCGAACTCGAGAATCCCACGGCGGTCAAGACGAATGCCGCGTTGATCTCGGGCCGGATCGATTTCCACACATGGACCGTCATGAAGGAGGTGCTCAGCCGCCCGGGGAACCTCCTGAGGTCCTCGCTGCTCGGCGTTTTCGTCGGCGCCGTGCCGGGAGCCGGCGGTTCGATCGCCAATCTTTTGACCTACGATCAGGCCAAGCGGGCCTCCAAAACCCCGGAGAAATTTGGCACCGGTATAGCCGACGGGGTCGTCGCTTCGGAAGCCGGCAACTCCGCCACCGCCGGCGGCGGCCTCATTCCGATGATCGCGCTCGGCATTCCCGGATCGGCGGTTGACGCGATCCTGATGGCCTCGCTGATGGTGCATGGGGTCAGCGTCGGCCCGCGTCTGATCATGGAACATGGCGACCTCGTCTACGGCATGTTCATCGCCATGGTGGTGGCGAGCCTGATGATGCTGATCATCTGCATCACCACGATGCGGTTCTTCCTTCGCGTCACGGAAATTCCGAAGTTTGTGATCGTGCCCGTCGTCACGGTCTGCTGCGTGGTCGGCGCATTCGCGCTCAACAATCGCATCACCGACGTCTATCTGCTCGGCTTCGTCGGATTGCTGGGCTATGTCCTGAAGAAGCTGGACTACCCCTTGGCCCCGCTGGTGCTTGGCGTGATCCTCGGCCCGATAGCGGAAACCAATTTGCGCCGCGCCCTGATGAGCGATGCCGATTGGACGACCTTCTTCACCCGCCCGATCTCGGCCTTTCTGTTGGTCGCTGCGGTTCTTTCGATCGTCTGGAGCGCTCGCGCTTACATGAAGGGTCGCAAGAGCATGCTGGCGCCGAGTTCATCCTGACGTCCGGCAATATTACCCGCGAGGAAACCTGACCCATGCAATATCGCCATGACCCACTTTATGCGTCCCGCCGCTCGCCCGTCTTCGCCCGCAATGTCGTCTCGACCTCGCAGCCTCTGGCCTCGCAAGCGGGTCTCTCGATGCTCGCCAAGGGCGGCAACGCCGTTGACGCGGCAATCGCGGCGGCGGCCGTGCTCGTCGTGGTCGAGCCGACCGGCAACGGACTTGGCAGCGACGCCTTCGCGATCCTGTGGGACGGCAAGGAACTGCATGGCCTCAATGCGTCCGGCCGCAGCCCGGCGGCATGGACGCCCGATCGCTTCGCCGGAAGCGATGCGATGCCGTTGCGCGGCTGGGAGAGCGTCACCGTTCCCGGTGCCGTCGCCGCCTGGCACGACCTGTCGGCGCGGTTCGGCAAACTGCCGTTCGAGGCACTGATCGAGCCGGCGATCGGTTATGCCGAGAACGGCTTTCTGGTTTCGCCGATCATCGCCGAGCTCTGGGCGATGGGCGGTGAAATTCTCCACAAGCAGCCGGGCTTCGCCGAACATTTCATGCCAGGTGGACACACGCCTGCCGCCGGCACGCTGTTTCGCAGCGACGATCTCGCGCGTTCCCTGCGGCTGATCGCCGAGACCAAGGGCGAGGCGTTCTATCGCGGCGAACTCGCGGCCCGCATCGCGGCGTTTGCCAAGGAGCATGGCGGCGCCATGACCGAGGACGACCTTGCCGCCCACGCAAGCGATTGGTGCGGAACGATCCATCAGCGCTTCGGCGAGGTCGATCTGCACGAAATTCCGCCGAATGGTCAGGGCATCGCCGCCTTGATGGCGCTCGGCATTCTCCAGCACCTTGGCATCGAGCGTTTCGAACCCGACAGCGTCGAGGCGCTACACCTTCAGATCGAGGCGATGAAGCTCGCCTTCCGCGACATGTGGACGTTCGTCGCCGATCGCGAGCACATGCGCGAGATCGAGGAAACCCATCTTTTGGACCAGAGCTATCTGGCGGATCGGGCAAAGCTGGTCGACCCGGATCGGGCACAGGATTTCAAGGCCGGCGCGCCGAAGCACGGCGGCACCATCTGTCTGTCGGCGTGCGACGAGAACGGCATGATGGTCTCGTTCATCCAGTCGAATTATTCCGGCTTCGGCTCTGGCGTGGTCGTGCCGGGAACCGGGATCAGCCTGCAAAATCGCGGACATGGGTTCTCCTTGGCGAAGGGACATCCGAACGAGGCCGCCGGCGGCAAGCGGCCGTTCCATACGATCATTCCGGGCTTCGTGATGAAGGACGGTCAGCCGTTGATGAGCTTCGGCGTGATGGGGGGGCCGATCCAGGCGCAAGGGCATGTGCAGATGGTGTTGCGCACCCAGCTCTGGGGGCAGGATCCGCAGACGGCGGTCGACGCGCCGCGCTGGCGGGCAATGGAGGGTCTCGAAGTGGCGATCGAGGCAGCGGCCGGCGACGACGTGCTTTCAGCCCTCGAGGCGAAGGGGCATCGCGTGGTCCGCGAAACCGGCGATGCCGTCGCCTTCGGCTTTGGCGGCGCGCAACTCGTCCATCGCGTCGCGGGTGGTTATGTTGCGGGCTCCGATCCCCGCAAGGATGGCCAAGCGGTCGGCTTCTAGAGATCGAGCCTTAACACGTGGTTTCGCCGGAAATCTGTCCTTGGCGCATCGCGTCGCGGCAAGGTCCCGCCGATGCCACGCTGGATTATCGAACGGCCGGTGACGTTTCGGCTTTTGCCCGGCGCGGCCGTGCCGCCGCCAACATCGGCCCGTAGACGACCGCGAAGCCGAGCAAGGCGATGCTCCAGCCGGCGCCCGCAAGGCTGAGAAGCGGCAGTGCGAATTCCGGTGTGAGTGCCGCAGCGATGCGCGCCAGCGCGGCGATCAGCATGGCGGCGTAGAGGATGATGGTCGCGGGAGACGCATTGAGCGACCGGCCGGTGTGGCCAAGGCTCGCGCGGGTCATCACCGCGAGCGTCATCGTGCCGATCGCGCCGATCGTCCAGCTGTGGATGACGGCGCTTGCCGGCACCACGTCCGGCCAGGCGACGCTGGCGCCGAGCAAGAGGAATCCCGCCGGAACAAAAGCGTAGGCGATGTGCATAATGGCGAGGATCGGCTCGCGCCAGGTCGGCCAGCCGCGCCAGCGGAGGAGTCGGACAATCAGCAGCGCAGCGGCCAGCAGCGCCAGCCCGGCGGTGACGATCGCCTCGGGAGCGACGACCCAGGCGAGCAGCGCCACCACGGTCGCGCCGATGGCGAGCGCGTCGGGTCGGCCGAAGGATGAGGGCAGGGGCTTGGCACGCTTGACCAGCCAGTTACGGGTGAAGCTCGGGGTCACTCTGCCGCCGACCAGCGTGATCAGCGCGATCAGTGCGGCGATCGAAAGACGCAGCGCGAGATCGGTCGGATCTCCACGCAGAATCGCGACATGGAAGAGAACGTTCCCGGCGAGCAGCGCCCCGACAAGCACCAGCACGCGGAGGTTCCGCCAATTGCTGCCGGCGATGATCTCGCGGGCGGCGAAGCCGATCACGGCGACCAGAAATAGGACATCGATCACGGCGGCGGCCGCGAGGCCGATCCAATCGGCGCCGAGCATGGCGAGGCGGCCGAACACCCAGATCACGACCAGAAACAGGAGCGGCCCACCCTTGACCGGAAAGCGCCCGGTCCAGTTGGGGATGGCGGTGAAGAGGAAGCCGCAGATCACGGCCGCGGCATAGCCGAAGATCAGCTCGTGCGCGTGCCAGGCAAGGTCGCCATAGGCATTTGAAATGTGAATCGAGCCGCGATAGGCGAGGAGCCACAACGGCACCGCCGCCCCGCCCCATAGGGCCGCCAGCAGAAAGAACGGGCGGAAACCGTAACTGAGAAGCGGCGGCATCGACATCGGGCGACCTCGATTAGGGGTTCAGGAAGACGAGCGGGTCGACGCCGAAGAGCCAGAAATGGCCGCCGGCGAGAAACGCGACATAGAGCGCCAGTCCGCCGAGAATTCCGGCGAGCGTCGACATGTCGGGAGATAGACCGACCCGGCCGTTCAGAACGGCGGCGAACGGGATGATCGATGTGCGCGCAGCCAAGGTGTTCCATCGATCGGGTCCGAGCCGGGATTTCGCCCGCTTGTCGGCGAGGCCGAACCCGACCACGGCGTAGAGCGCCAGCCCGCCGAACAACGCGACCGAGACCATGTCGCCGTTCACCGCGACATGCGACAGCGCCCAGAGCAGGAAACCCCACAGCACCGGATGACGGGTCACGGCGACGATGCCCGGCCGGGCCGGGTCGAACACGCCGCCTCGCCATGACACCGACAGCGGATTGGGCTGGAGCAGCCCGGCGACGACAAGGATGAAGGCGAACGGCATGGCGATCAGCGGAATCAGCACCAATTCAGGCGTTAGCGGCCACAGAAACAGCGTCGGCGCCGAGCGTGCGGCGGCAATCAGCCAGATCAGCAGGAGAAGGGAAGCGAGGGAGTAGAGGACGAGATAGGTCCGGCGACCGAGCGTGCGGATGGCGAAGCCGCGCAGATGCGGCGCCGCCGGCACGAGATGGGCGGTCATGAACAGGACATAGGCGAGGGCGAACTGAACCACGGCGGCGCTTCTACAGGAAGATATACATCGCCACGGCCAGGCTGGCGGCGCCCCAGACACACATATTGACGAAGGACCGGAACAGCCCTCCGTCCTCCTCGATGCTGATGCCGCATTTGCGGAGCATGAGATTGCCGGGAAATAGAAATACGTCCAGCAGGATGTGCAGAAATCTCATCGCTTCGTCCTCATTTCCGCGACGCGGGTGCCATCCACGGGGCCGATGACAAGTCGCTCCTGCCGCGCGGGCGTCGCCTTTTTCGAGTGGGCGTGGCGCGCTGGTCCGGCTGGTGACGCCGTGCTCGATGCCAAAAGATGCGCTGCCAATCCATCTTTTCAAAGGATATTGCGCCGCCGCGATTAAAGCAATACCGTACATGCATCTTTTGGAGGATTCCCGTGCGCCTGACCCTTTATACGGACTACGCCTTGCGGCTCCTGATGTATCTGGCGGTGAAGCCGGATGCGCTGGCGACCATCCAGGAGGTCGCCGAGGCCTATGGGATCTCGCGCAACCATCTGATGAAGATTGCCCAGGAACTTGGACGGGGCGGTTTCGTCGAAACCGTCAGGGGGCGGGGTGGTGGCCTGCGGCTCAGGACCGACCCCGCCAGCATCGTCATCGGCGATGTGGTCCGGGCAACGGAGGATGATTTCCGTCTCGTCGAGTGCTTCGATCCGACCCGCAATCGCTGCGTCATCACCGGCCCGTGCCGGTTGCGGGGCGCTTTGGCTGAGGCGCTCGACGCCTATCTCGCGGTTCTCGACCGCTTCACCCTCGCCGATCTCGTCGTCGCTCGCACGCCGCTCCAGGACATCCTCGGGCTTCCGGTCGACCCGGGCGGTCCGGGCAAGGCCGCGCCCGCAACCGCTGCCCCGGGGTAGCGGGCGGCATCGCTCATTTAGTAGCGCTGGCTTGGCGCTTTTCCAGATACGCCTTCAGTGCGGCGGCGTTGTTGTGGGCAGTGTCCTTCGCAGCGTAGACGAGCGTCACGCGGCCCTTTGCGAGACGGTCACGCAACGCCTGTACCACCTCGGGGTTGGCGTCGAGTTCCTTGGCGTAGCGCCGTCTGAATTCGTCCCATCTGGCGGCGTCGTGGCCGAACCAATCGCGCAAGGCCTCGCTTGGCGCGATGTCTTTTGCCCAGTCATCGAGCTTCAAGGCATCCTTGGAGACCCCGCGCGGCCACAGGCGATCGACCAGGACGCGCTGGCCGTCCGACCGGCTCGGCGTGTCATAGGCCCGCCGCACCCAGAGGCTGGTCATCCACGCGTCTCGGGCCGGGCGATCTGGCCTTTTCCGGTGACGATCACATCCATGGGGATGTCGTAGGGCTGCGGGTAGATCGTCGCGATTTGCATCGTCGGTAGGCCGACGCCGATCACCAGCGGTTTTCGCGGCTGCGCCGCCAGCGTGCGGTCGTAAAAACCGCCGCCGTAGCCGAGCCGGTAGCACTGGGCGTCGAAGCCGACCACCGGCGATAGCACTACGTCGGGCGTCAGTTCCTCACCATCGGCGGGGATCGGGATGTTCCAGACGCCACGCTCCATTCGCCCTTCCGGCGTCCATCGCCGGAAGATCAGCGGCTGGCCTTTGGCCACCACCACCGGCAAGCCGATATGGGCGCCGCGTTCATGCATGGAACGCATCCAGGGCAACAGGTTGAGTTCGCCGCGGATCGGCCAATAAAGGCTGACGACCAACCCGGGCCGCACATCGACCAGCCCGTCGAGCTCGGCGGCGACCTCGTCGGCGACGCGGCTGCGCTCGTCGACGGCCGTCGCCAGGCGCATCGCGATCAGCCGCTCGCGCTCGGCCTTGCGCCAGCGCGCGAGGTCGGCCGCGGCCGCCGCGTCGCCCGCGACAAAGCCCTCCGGGGTTTCCCGCAGCTCATGGGCAAAACAGGGCGGTGAGGCGAATTCCCCCGGCTGATCGTTCTCCTCGGTCATCTCAGTCCTCCCTCGTGGATCAGCTTCTGTCGGCAGCAGTGCCGGATGCGAAAGCGCGTCAGCTCCTCATCGAACCGCCTTGTAGGCATGCCAGGTGGCATGGCCGAGAAGCGGAAACACGACGATCAGCCCAAGCAAGCCGGTCAAGGCGGATACCAGGAACAGGGCGACGACGATCGCGCCCCAGGCGAGCATCACCGGCAGATTGTTCCAGACCAGGGCCATGCTGGTTCCCATCGCGGTGAAGGCGTCGCTACGCTCGTCGAGCAGCATGGGGATCGAGAATGCGCTGATCGCGAAGGAGAAGGCGGCGAACAGCCCACCGGCGATCGTGCCGACGATCAGCATTCCCCAACCGCTCCAGGTGGTGACCAGCATGGGGATAACGTTGTCGAAGCCGGGGAAGGGCCGATAACCGAAGAACAGCGCGTAGACGATCACCGCAGTGCGCATCCATACCAGCATCAACAGACATAAAAGAACGCCGATGAACAAAATCTGGCCGCCGGATTTCGCCTCAACGAGGAACATCCGCTTCATCGTCACCGGCTCGTTCCGCTCCAGCGACCGGCTCTTCTCGTAGAGACCAATCGCCAGCAGCGGACCGACGATCATGAAGCCGGCCAAGGCGGGGAAGAGCACAAAGCCCCAATCCAGAGTGAAGATTCCCCAGACCACCAGAAGGGAAACCGCCAGGACTCCGACGCCGTAGAACAGGCTGAGACCGGGACGCACCGTCAAATCGCTCCAGCCGCGTCGTAGCCAGTCGAGAGCGGCGGATGCCGGCAGATCACGCCGCCACCTCGCGCCCTGCGTTACGCTGCTTGTCACTTTCGCCGCGTTCATCTTTGCCTCCCGTTCGACTTGTTGGTTTCGCGGATCTCCTTCAGCAAGCGGACTTCGCCGCTCGATAGCGTCTCGAATCCGAACCGTTCTCCTTCAGATGAGAAACGCATTCGGGTTGGGACGCGAATGCCACGTAGACAAGATGCACGTTGACCCCCACCAGAAGCAAGACGCCCGCAGAAACGACCAGCCCGATCAGCCATTTCGCTTTGCGAGCGCGCGTCATCATCGGCTTTCCTTTCGCCTCAAGGTGCCTCGCCGCCGAGGGAGTGGACATACAGCGCGAGGATATTGATGTCAGCGGGGCTCAAACGATTCTCCCAGGTCGGCATGTGGCCCTGCCGCCCACCGTGGATCGTGGTGATGATGGTTTGGAGATTGCCGCCATAAAGCCAGGTCTGGTCGGACAGATTGGGCGCTCCGAGATCTCGCGATCCGGTGGCGTCGTCGCCATGGCAGGCGGCGCAGTTGGCCAGAAAGACGTCTTTTCCGGCGGCGATCTTTTCGGCGTCCCTGGAGGTCGAGGCAGCGGGATCGCTCAGCGACAGAACATAGGCCGCCACATCGTTGATCTGCGGGCGATCCAGCATCTGATCGCGTCCGAACGCTGGCATCTGGGCGAGCCTGCCTTCGTCATGCGGCGAGTTGATGCCAACGCGCATGGTTTCGGCGATCGTCTCCGGCTCGCCGCCCCAAAGCCAGTCATCGTCGGTCAGGTCGGGATAGTTGGCGGCGCCCTTGGCGTCGACGCCGTGGCAGGCGGCGCAATTGTCGCCGTATAGCCGGGGGCCGGTTTCCTGAACGATCCGCATCAGCGTCGGATCGGCCTGGATCTCGTCGTAGCTCGACGATTCGATCCGGGTCACCCACGCCGCCCGCTCGACCTTGGCCTCTTGCAACTGATCGGTGACGATCTCACGCTGGTCGATCCCGAGAAGACCCTTGGTGTAGGTCGAGCCCAATGGCCATGCCGGCATCAAGAACCACCACAGCACCGCGAAAGTGGCGGTGGCGGCAAGAAAGAACAGGACCACCCGCGGCACTGGCGTGTTGAGTTCCTTGATGCCGTTCCACTCGTGCCCAGTAGTCTCGCGCCCGGTTACCGGATCGTATTCGCCTACGTCCATGGCGTATCGTCCTTATCGAGGATGTCCTTCTTGGCCTTGTCGAACCGCTTCTTGTTGGACGGCCAGAAGACGTAGACCAGGACGCCGATCGACAGTGCGATCAGGTAGAACAGGCCCCAGCTCTTGGAGAAGGCGACGACGGTGTCGTGATCGAAATCCATGCTCCCTACTCGCTCGCGGCCGCTGTTTGCTCGTGGGCGGCATTGGTGAGCCGGCCGAGAATCTGAAGATAGGCGACGAGCGCGTCCATCTCGGTGACTTCCGTCGTGACTCCGTCGAAGGTGCTGATCGTCGTCGCCGCGCCGTACCGCTCGGTTACGCCGGCGGCGTAGCGCCCGTCCGGCGTCGCCTGACCGACCGCGTCCACCGCGGCGTTCTTCACCATCTCGTCGGTGTAGGGGACGCCGACCCGCTGCTGCGCCTTCAGGTGCAGGGGTAGGTCATCCAGTTCCAGCCCCGTGCGCATCAGCCATCGATAAGCCGGCATGTTGGACTGCGGCACGACATCGCGTGGGTTGGTCAGATGCGCGACATGCCAGAAGTCCGAATATTTGCCGCCGATCCGCGCCAGATCCGGACCGGTCCGCTTCGAGCCCCAAAGCATCGGGTGGTCGTATTGGGATTCGACGGCCAGGGAATAAGGGCCGTAGCGCTCTACGTCGTCGCGCAGTGTGCGGATCATCTGCGAGTGGCACGCATAGCAGCCCTCGCGGATGTAGATGTTACGGCCGGCCAGCTCCAACGGCGTGTAGAGCCGCATGTCTGGCGCCTCCTCCACGGTCTCGTCGATGGTGAAGAGCGGGGCGATCTCGATGAAGCCGCCGATGCTGGCGACGACGATGATGGCGACGACGAAACCGATGGCGGTCCGCTCGAGCTTGCGGTGGAAGAACTCAGCCATGTCCGATCACTCCGCCGGTTGGAAGGCGCCGGGGGCGGCGGTGCGGGTGGCAGGCGTATCCTTGGCTTCGTCCGCGACTGCCAGCGGCGCGTGGCGGATCGTCATCCAGATATTGTAGGAGCCGACGATCGCGCCGATCAGGAACAGCAGGCCGCCGAAGGTCCGCGCTATGTAATAGGGGTACATGGCAAGAAGGGAGTCGAGGAACGAATAGGCGAGCGTGCCTTCCTCGGTATAGGTGCGCCACATCAGGCCCTGGATGATGCCCGAGTTCCACATCGCGAAGACGTAGACGATGGTGCCGGTTAGGGCGAGCCAGAAGTGCCATTCCACCAGCGCCGCCGAATACATGCGTTCGCGCTTCCACAGCCACGGAACGACGCTGTAGATCGAGCCGAAGGTGATCATCGCAACCCAGCCGAGCGCTCCGGCATGGACGTGGCCGATGGTCCAGTCCGTGTAGTGGGACAGCGAATTGACCGGGCGGATTGCCATGAACGAGCCCTCGAACGTCGACAGGCCATAGAACACGGCCGCGACCATCATGAAGCGCAAGGTGGCGTCGTCACGCACCTTGTGCCACGCCCCGTTCAAGGTCAGCAGCGCGTTCCCGGCCGAGGCCCAGGACGGCACCAGCAGCATGATCGAGAAGGTCATCCCCAGCGTCTGAACCCAATGGGGCAGGGCCGTGTAATGCAAATGGTGCGAGCCCGCCCACATATACATGAAGGTGATGCCCCAGAAGCTGATGATCGAGAGCCGGTAGGAAAAGATCGGCCGGCCGGCTCGCTTCGGCAGATAGTAATACATCATGCCAAGGAAGCCGGCGGTCAGGAAGAAGGCGACGGCGTTGTGGCCGTACCACCATTGCGTCATCGCGTCCTGGACGCCGGAAAAGGCCGAATAGCTCTTGGCATGGGCCAGCGACAGCGGGATCGCCAGGTTGTTGACGATGTGCAGTATCGCGACGACGACGATGAACGCCAGGAAGTACCAGTTGGCTACGTAGATGTGCGGCTCTTTGCGGCGCGCCAGGGTGCGGATGTACAGCACAAGATAAGTCACCCACACGATGACCAGCCAGATATCGGCATACCATTCGGGCTCGGCGTATTCCTTCGACTGCGTCACGCCCATGAAATAGCCGGTGACCGCCAGGACGCAGAACAGATTGTAGCCGAGCAGGACGAACCACGGGCTGATCTGGCCGGCCAACCGCGCGCGCGACGTGCGCTGCAGGACGTGGAAGGACGTGGCGATGAGGCCATTGCCGCCGAAGCCGAAGATGACCGCCGTCGTATGGGCGGGACGCAGCCGCCCGAAACTCGCCCAAGCGGCGTCGAAGGTCAGGTCCGGCCAGGCCAGCAGGGCCGCGACCCACACGCCGATGAACATGCCGAAGACGGCCCAGGCCATGGTCAGGATGATGCCGACCTTGCTGGGATCATCGTAATAGTGGGACAGACGCTCCGCGTCCGGCTCCGGGCTGTCGTGGTGGGCGAGGAGCAGAAGGATCATCGCCGCGGCGGCGACCAGCACCAAGGCGCCGTGAATGCCGAGCGGATCGGCGCGACCCGCCGCCGCCATGGTCAGCCCAACAGCCGCCAGGACCGCCAGAATGACGATCGAAAGCTGTCGCTCGTTCCGGGTCAGTTGCGAGATCATATCGCCATCGCTTTGTCGGTGCGGGACCACCGTCGGTCATTGCTCAAGAAAGATGCATCGATCGTATATCTTTAAACTTTGCCGACGACAATCCGAAAAAATCCGGATTCTGATATGTTCATCCTCGTGAAAGACGAAGCTGGATGCCAAAATCCCCAATCGGTCTCGGGGGTCTTTGAATTTTTTCGTGACCCCCAGCGTGACATTACACAGCATATTTCCAGAACCAAGGGGCCGTTTCTCGGCTTTCTGCATCGAACCCGAAGCGGCATCGGGTGTCAGGTCCGGGCGATCGTCGGTCCCGAACCATAATCACGCGGCCATTGCGGAGATCACACGATTGCGCGGCTTTCGTCTCCGGCGCCGGCTCCAATCGTATAGGCCGCGTCGAACCAATGTTCCTCCAGATTGGGACTGTCCCCGATCCGATCGACGACGGCGAAGAGGCCGGGCTCATGGAGCGGGGTCAGCACGCCGTGCCAGGTGCCGCGGTGAAAATTGACGCCCTGGCCGGGCCGGGTAAGGAACGCGCGCGGCTGGCCTGGCCGGCCGCCGTCGTCCTCGGCGACGATGACCAGGAACGGGTGCTCGGACATCGGCAGGAACGCCTGCGAGCCGTCCGGATGCCGCTCGACCATTTCCAGTGAATAGGGCAGGGCGCGAGGCTCGGCCTTGAACAGGCTGATGCCGGCGCGACCGTCTGAAAAGTCCAGCCGGGCGCGGTCGTGCCAGCGGCCGCAAAGCCCCTGGTTGATCAGCCTGTCCGGCTCACCCGCCGTATCCAGCACGTCGCCGAAGGGCGTGAAGGCCCCCGCCGTCAACGGCTCGATCGCGATCCGCCGGCTCATCGGCGCTGTCCGCCGAAGCCACCCGGCAGGCCGAGCCGCGCGTGGCGGTTGACGTCCTTGTAGAGGAGGTAACGGAACGGGCCGGGCCCGCCCGCGTAGCAAGCCTGCGGACAGAAGGCGCGCAGCCACATGAAGTCGCCCGCCTGGACCTCGACCCAGTCCCGGTTCAGCCGATAGACGGCCTTGCCTTCCAGCACATAGAGCCCATGCTCCATGACATGCGTCTCGGCAAACGGGATCAGCCCGCCGGGCTGGAAGGTGACGATGGTCACATGCATGTCGTGGCGCAGGTCGGCAGGGTCGACGAAGCGGGTCGTCGCCCAGGCGCCGTCGGTGTCCGGCATCGGCGTCGGGGTGATGTCGTTTTCGTTCGCGAAGATCGGATCGGGTGCGGCGATTCCCTCGACCGGCTCGTAGGCCTTGCGGATCCAATGGAAGCGGACGGCGGAGTCGCCGCGGTTCTGTGCGGTCCAGTCGCTTGCCGGCGGAAGATAGGCGTATCCGCCCACCTCCAGCACATGCTTTTCGCCACTGAGCGTCAGGGTCAGTTGCCCCTCGACGACGAAGATCACGGCCTCGGCCCCGGCGTCGGGTTCCGGCCGGTCGCTGCCGCCTCCCGGCGCGACTTCCATGATGTATTGGGAGAAAGTCTCGGCAAAGCCAGACAGCGGGCGAGCGAGAATCCAGGCGCGGGTGCCGTCCCAGAAGGGTAACGCACTGGTGACGATGTCGCGCATGGTGCCGCGAGGGATGACCGCATAGGCCTCGGTAAACACCGCGCGGTCGGTCATCAGCTCGGTCTGCTTCGGCAAGCCGCCCTTCGGCGCGTAGTAGCTGCGTTCGGCCAATGGCCTCTCCTTCATTCGGGTAGCATGGTGGAAAGGCGAAGGCGCGCGATGCGCTCGACCTGTCGGCACGCCTCGGCGAGTTCCGCGTCGCGGTCGTGTTCGACGCGCCGCTCGAAGGCGGCGAGGATGCCCGCCTTGTCGTGGTCGCGCACGGCGATGATGAACGGGAAGCCGAATTTTTCGACGTAGCGCTGATTCATCCGCGTGAAATTGGCGCGCTCGGCATCGGTCAGGGCATCGAGGCCGGCGGAGGCCTGCTCGGCGGCGGAATCGGCCGTCAGCCGCTTCGCTTCGGCGAGCTTACCAGCGAGATCCGGGTGGGCCTTGAGCACGGCGAGACGTTGCTCTGGATCGGCGGAACGGAACACACGGGCAAGCGCGTTGTGCAGCCCGCTGGCGCTGTCGTGCGCGGGGCCGAGTTCCAGCGCTTGGGCGCCCTGGGCGATCCAGGGCGAATGCTCGAACACGCTGCCGAATGCCGCAACGAACGCCTGGCGTTCCATCTCGGACGGCTGCGCGAAGGAAACGGCTGGGTGGTGCTCCGCCCAATGCTCGGCGATCTGCAGCCGCGTGGCGAACCAGACACCAGCGTGGTCCTTGACGTATTCGAGGAAGCGCTTCAGCGCCATGACCCGGCCTGGCCGCCCGACCAGGCGGCAATGCAGCCCGATCGACAGCATCTTCGCGCTGCCGGCCTCGCCCTCGGCATAAAGCGCGTCGAAGCTATCCTTCAGATAGGCGAAGAACTGGTCGCCGGAATTGAAGCCCTGTGGCGAGGCGAAGCGCATGTCGTTGGTGTCGAGCGTGTAGGGGACGATCAACTGGTCGCGGCCGCCGGTGCGCAGCCAGTAGGGCAGGTCGTCGGCGTAGCTGTCGGCGACGTAATCGAAGCCGCCTTCCTCCGCCGCCAGCCGCACCGTGTTCTCCGAGCAGCGGCCGGTGTACCAGCCGCGCGGCCGCTCTCCGGTCACCTCGGTGTGGAGGCGGATCGCCGCGTCCATGTGGGTACGCTCGTCCTCGGGACTGAAGTCCTTGTACTCGATCCATTTAAGGCCGTGGCTGGCGATCTCCCAGTTGGCTTCTTGCATCGCGGCAACTTGCGTCGGCGAGCGCGCCAAGGCGGTCGCGACACCGTAGATGGTCAGCGGAATATCCATGCCCGTGAACAGTCGGTGCAGCCGCCAGAAGCCGGCGCGCGCGCCATATTCGTAGATCGATTCCATGTTCCAGTGGCGCTGGCCCGGCCAGGCCGCGGCACCGACGATCTCGGACAAAAATGCTTCTGACGCCGCGTCGCCGTGCAGGACGTTGTTCTCGCCGCCCTCCTCGTAATTGAGGACGATCTGCACGGCGATCTTGGCGCCATTCGGCCACCTCGGATCGGGCGGCGTCGGCCCGTAGCCGGCCATATCGCGTGGGTAACGTGTCAAAGGCGGCTCCTTGGCTCGGTCGCGATTTCCATCATTACGTCGAAACCGCAGGGCGAATCGTCACATAATCCACGAAGTGGCTTGCGCGTATGCCGCACCGCGCTTTGCTTCGATCGGCTCATTCGAACTCTCCCAGAATCTCGTGCTGCGCCTCGATCTTCTCCAGATAGTCGCGGCCGGGTTTTCCGGACTTCTTGAACGTCTCCAGCGCCAGCAGGCGGATGACGGCGAGGACGCCCGAATAACAATCGAGAGGGTAGGAACTTTCCACCGGGCAGATGATCGTCCACCGCGCGTAAGCCGGCGTCACCCGCGCCGATGGGTCTGTGATGAGCAGCACCTTGACGCCGCGGCCCGACAGCGCCTCAAGATAGCGCTTGAGCTTGCCGACGATGCGGCGGATGGCGACGACAATGACGACATCATCCGGCCCGAGATCGGCGATGCGTTCGGCGACCGTCTCGCCGGCGCCGGGTATCAAGCGGGTGCGCTCGCGAAACTGGATGAACTGCCAGCGGGCATAGCCGGCAAAGTAATGGCTGTTCCGGAACCCCATGAAGCCCAGATTGCGTGCCTGCCAGAGCGCTGCGGAGATCTCGTCGAGCCGCGCTTGGTCCAAGCCTTCCAGCGCCAGACGAACCGTCGCCATTTCCTGCTCGGCGAACCGTGCGATCGGATCTGCGGGCGCGTCGCCGCTTTCGGGGGAGCGCCCCGACGCCAAGAAGAGCGGCGAGCCCCAGTTGCGCGCCTCGCGGGCGGCGACGCGCATGTCGTCATAATTGTCGAACCCGATGCGCTGCACGAAGCGCGTGACGGTGGAGTTCGAGACGCCGGCCAGCTTCGCCAGTTCGGATGCCGGATACATGCTGACCTCGCCGGGCGACTCCAGGACGAGATCGGCGACCTGACGCTCGCGGGAACTCAGGCTTTCATATGACCGATGGATCGATTCCACGAACGGTTTCATCGGCTCCTCGTCTCCCTTTCGGCGACACAGACTACGCACGGAAGTCTGTGGAAACTCATTTCCATAAATATTGACATACTGGAAATCATCTTGCAATCTCGCGTGCAATGCGGGCTTGGACGCAGAGGGAGAGCGCGGACAAAACGCGCGTCGCCAGGCGGGTCGGGAGGAGATTTGAGATGACCGACAACCAGTTTCGCATCGCGTCACAGGATGGCGCGCTCTACAATGAGGATTTGGCACCGCTTGCGCCGGAAGAGCGCAAATGGGGTGCCTTCGAGATCTTCAACGTCTGGAACAACGACATCCAGAGCCTGTTCGGCTACACTCTGGCCGCCTCGCTTTTCTTCACCTACGGGCTGAATGGCTGGCTGACTTTCGCCGCCATCGTCGTGGCGGGCTTTATCGTGATGGCGCTGGTCAACCTGACTGGCCGCGCGAGCGTGAAGTACGGCGTGCCCTATCCGGTCATGGCGCGGGTCGCCATGGGCGTCCAGGGCGCCAAGTTCCCGGCTCTGGTTCGCGGCATCGTCGCGATCTTCTGGTACGGGGTGCAGACATACTTCGCCTCCACCGCCGTGGCGCTGCTCCTCACCTCGCTTTTCGGCGGCGGTGACGGCGCGACCCTTCTCGGCATGACGACGGTGGGATGGATCTCCTATCTGATCGTTTGCGTGTTCCAGGTCGGGCTGTTCATGATGGGTATCGACTGGGTCGGCCGTTTTCTCAACTGGGCCGGCCCCTTCGTCTACATCGTGATGATCGTTCTGCTTGCGGTGATCTGGTGGCAGGCGGGCGGAGCGCTGCTCACCGAGGTCGGCAACATCTTCCAGGCGCCGGGTGAGACCGAGCGCTCGACGGTCGGCGCCTTCATCGCGATCGTCGGCACCATGATCGCCTATTTCGCCGCCGTGGTGATCAATTTCGGCGACTTTTCGCGCTTCGTGAAGACCGAGGGCCAGATGCGCGCCGGCAATTTCTGGGGCCTGCCGGTGTCGATGGCGTTCTTCTCGCTCATCGCTTTGTTCATCACCGCCGGCACTGTTGTGCTGTTCGGTGAGCGGCTGACCAACCCCGCCGACATCGTCGAGCGGGTCGACAACATCTGGCTGACGATCATCGCGGCGATCACCTTCTTCGCCGCCACCGTCGGTATCAACCTGGTGGCGAACTTCATCCCGCCCGCCTATGATATCGCCAATCTCGCGCCGTCGAAGATCAGCGCCAAGACGGGCGGCATCATCACGGCGGTCATCGCCTTCTTCATCGGCGCGTTGTGGGTGTCCGTGATCAGCAATATCGGGATCGCCGCCTTTGTCGATACGCTCGGCGCGTTCCTTGCTCCGCTCTACGGCATCCTGGTCGCCGACTACTATTTGATCCGCAAGCAGCGCATCAATCTGCAGGACCTGTTCTCCAGTGATCCGAGTGGGAATTACTATTACGATTCCGGTTGGAACAGGAAAGCGATCATCGCCTTCGCCATCGCGGCGGTGTTTTCGGTGGCGACGGTCTGGACGCCGGCGCTCGCCGCGCTGTCCGGCTTCGGCTGGCTCATCGGCGCTTTGCTCGGTGGCGGCCTGCATCTCGTGATGATGCGAAAGGTCGACGAGATCGAAACCAGCCTCAGCGACGTCTCGGATTTTCGCTGATCCGTTTCTCCCCGGTCCGGACGTGTTCAGGGCCGGGGAAGAGAGCGCCGCAAAGCCTGCCTGATTTTCCGCCGACGCAAGTCAGGTCGTGCGGTCGCCAACTTGCCGTCAAAGCCGGAAGAGTGGGCCAGCAAATTCGAACGGCCTCATGCCGCAGTGAAACGAAGGCCCGTGTGTTTCCCCGCCGCGCATCAATCGCTCTCTAAAGCCGGCGCCCTGCCGCCGATCTTGGCAGTCACCTCGTCCGCCGCGCGTTTAACCACGGGACCGATTTCGGCGATCTTGCCATCGGGAAACCTGACTGTTGGTCCGGACACGGAGATGCCGGCGATGGCCTCGCCGAAGCCGTTGAAGATCGGCGCGGCGATACAGCGCATCCCGAGATAGCGCTCCTCGTCATCGAACGACCAGCCGCGCATCCGCGTCGTTTCCAGATTGGCATAGAGCGCCTTGGGTGATGTCAGGGTCTTCGGGGTGAATTCGGGCAGGCCCCGTTTTTGCAGGATCGTCTCGATCTCGTCGCGCCCCATATTGGCCAGCAGCGCCTTGCCGATGCCGGACGCGTGCAGATGACCGCGGGTGCCCGGTCGGAAGAAGGCCCGGATCGGATTGTGCGACTCGACCTGGCTGAGGAACACAACCTCGCCGTTGTCGGCGATGGCGAGGTTGGCGGTTTCCCCGGTCTCGTCCATCAGGCGCCGCATGAACTCTCGCGCCGCCTCGAGCAGATTGGTGCCCACCAGATAGGCATTGCCGACCCGAAAGGCTTCGATGCCGACCGACCACTCCTGGGCGGAGCCATTAAATTCGGCGAAGCCATGTTTCTGCAAGGTCGCCAGAATCCGATGCGCGGAGGAGGGCGGCATGCCGAGCCGCAGCGCGATATCGGTCAGCGTCAGGCCGCTATCCTTCGCCAATGTCCGCAGCAACGTCAGCCCCCGGTCCAGGGCCTGGACCGGAGCGGCTTGCTCGCCGATCGGCTGGGTTCGCGGACGGCCGCGCGACCGTCTTGGGAGATCGTCCGTCTTGTTCATGATCGCTCCTCCACGGCCCACCTGCCAGAATTCAGCCCCATCTTGGCATGAAAAATATTTTGGGCAAAAAATTCCATCTCTAGAATGAAAAAACATAAGCATCGGAAATATATACAGAAAATATCACAAATATGCACTATCGGAAATCATTTTCAGAAAAATTGCAAATTCTGCAAGCCTCGTTAGTTTGGGATATGCCTATTGTCAGGGAGAGAGACATGACCGGTCAAAACCCCGTTTTCATACCTGGTCCGACCAATATCCCGGATCGCCTGCGGTTCGCGCTGTCGGGTCAGACCGAGGATCATCGATCGCCGGATTTCGTCGGCATTCTCGCCCCGGTTCTGAGCGACCTGAAGAAGGTTTTCAAAACCAACAGCGGCACCATCATCACCTTTCCGGCCAGCGGCACGGGCGGATGGGAGGCGGCGGTCACCAACACGCTGTCGCCCGGAGACAAGGTTCTCGCGGCCCGGCACGGCATGTTCTCGCATCGCTGGATCGACCTGTGCCAGCGCCACGGCCTCGACGTCGAGATCATCGAATGCGAATGGGGGCAGGGCGCGCCCGCCGACCTGATCGGTCAGCGTCTCGCCGCCGACAAGGCCCAGGCGATCAAGGCCGTGCTCGTCACCCATAACGAGACGACGACGGGCGTGGTCAGCGATGTCGGCGCGGTCCGTCGCGCGATGGACGGTGCGGGGCATCTCGCCATGCTCTATGTCGATGCCGTTTCGTCGCTCGCCTCGATGGATTTCCGTATGGACGAATGGGGCGTCGATCTTGCCGTCTCGGGTTCGCAGAAGGGCTTCATGCTGCCAACCGGCATGGCGATCGTCGGCGTCAGCAAAAAGGCGATGGACGCCGTCGCGAGCGCCAAGTGCCCGCGCTGCTTCTTCGACTTCCGTGACATGGCCGGCGCCAACGCCAAGGGCGGCTTTCCCTACACGCCGCCGGTGCAATTGATCCAGGGATTGCGCAAGAGCCTCGACATGCTGCTGGAGGAGGGGCTGGACAATGTGTTCGCCCGTCATGCCCGCATTGCCGAGGGCGTCCGCCGTGCGGTCAATGCCTGGGGTCTGCGGCTCTGCGCGCAGGCACCTCATCTTTATTCCGATACGGTCACGGCGGTGCTGGTTCCCGCGGGCTTTAACAGCGACACGCTGACCAATCATGCCTACGATGCCTATGACGTCTCGTTCGGTGTCGGGCTCGGGCAAATGGCCGGCAAGGCGTTCCGGATCGGACATCTGGGTTCGCTGACCGAGGTGATGGCGCTGTCGGGTCTTGCCACGTTGGAGATGGCGATGAAGGATCTCGATTATCCGATCACGCTCGGCTCTGGCGTTGCCGCGGCGCAGGAATACTATCGGTCGACGAAGAGCGCCGCGCTCTCCAAGGCCGCGTAAGGACGGGCAACGGACATGGACACCAAAGTGCGCGAAGCGGACATACCGACATTCGACGACGTCATGGCGGCGCGGGAGCGGATCGCGCCCTATATCCATCGCACGCCGGTGCTGACCTCCAGCTATTTCAATGAGCTCAGCGGCGCCGAACTGTTCTTCAAATGCGAGAATTTTCAGAAGGCCGGGGCCTTCAAGGCGCGCGGTGCCTCGAACGCGGTGTTCGGCCTGTCGGAAGACCAGGCGCAAAAAGGCGTCGCCACGCACTCGTCAGGCAATCATGCCCTGTCGCTCTCCTATGCGGCCGGCCGGCGCGGCATCAAGGCGATCGCCGTCATGCCGCGAACCGCGCCCGAGGCCAAGAAGGCCGCGGTGCGCGGTTACGGCGGCGAGGTGCGAGAGTGCGAGCCTTCGACGGCGGCGCGCGAGGCGATGCTGGAGGAGGTCGTGGCCAGCACCGGCGCGGACTTCGTGCATCCCTATAACGACCATCGGGTGATCGCCGGGCAGGGCACCTGTTCGCTGGAGCTTCACGAGGAAGTGGGATCGCTCGACGCCGTGGTGGCGCCGATCGGCGGCGGTGGCATGATCTCCGGGACGTGTCTCACCCTATCCCACATGTCTCCATCGACCAAGGTCTACGCGGCCGAACCGAAGAACGCCGATGACGCTTATCGCTCGTTCCATGCCGGCGAGATCATCGAGGACGACGCGCCGCAGACAGTGGCCGACGGGCTGAAAGTGAGCCTGCGCCCGCGGACCTGGCATTTCGTATCGAGTTACGTGGCCGACGTGCTACTGGCGACTGAGGAAGAGATCATCGAGGCCATGTACCTGACGTGGCAACGCATGAAGATCGTAATCGAGCCGAGTTCGGCCGTGCCGCTGGCGACGATCCTGAAAAACCGCGAGCTGTTCGCCGGTAAACGGGTCGGGGTGATCCTGACCGGCGGCAATGTCGATTTGAAAAAGCTGCCCTGGATGCAGAGCTGAGGGAGAAAAGCCATGAACGCACCGATCAAGATCGACGACTTTGAGGTTGGCTACAACATTCCCGCGGCCGTTGGCATGCGCGAAGATGAGATCCAGACGCCTTGCCTGATCCTCGACCTCGACGCGCTCGAGCGCAACGTCGAGAAGATGGGCAAGTTCGCCAAGGACATGGGCGTGCGGCATCGCTCGCATGGCAAGATGCACAAGTCGGTTGACGTGCAGAAGCTGCAAGAGAGCCTCGGCGGCTCCTGCGGCGTCTGCTGCCAGAAGGTGAGCGAGGCCGAGGCCTTCGCCCGCGGTGGCATCAAGGACGTGCTGGTGTCGAACCAGGTTCGCGACCCGGCCAAGATCGACCGCCTCGCGCGCATCCCGAAGCTCGGCGCGCGCACGATCTGCTGCGTCGATGACGTCGCCAACGTCGCCGACCTGTCGGCGGCGGCGCAAAAGCATGGCACGACGATCGAGTGCCTCGTCGAGATCGACTGCGGCGCCGGGCGCTGTGGCGTGACGACGACGCCCGCGGTCGTGGAGATCGCCAAGGCGATCGACGCCGCGCCGGGCCTCAAATTTTCCGGCATCCAAGCCTATCAGGGCGCGATGCAGCACATGGACAAATACGAGGACCGAAAGGCCAAGATCGACATCGCCGTCGCCATGGTGAAGGACGCCGTCGACGCGCTGAGGGTCGAGGGGCTCGCCTGCGACATCGTCGGCGGTGGCGGCACCGGCAGCTACTATTTCGAAGGCAATTCGGGCGTCTACAACGAATTGCAGTGCGGCTCCTACGCCTTCATGGATGCCGATTACGGCCGCATCCTCGACAAGGACGGCAAGCGGATCGACCACGGCGAGTGGGAGAACGCCCTCTTCCTCCTCACCTCGGTGATGAGCCACGCCAAGGCGGACAAGGCAATCTGCGACGCCGGGCTAAAGGCGCAGTCGGTCGACAGCGGCCTGCCGTTCATCTACGGGCGCGACGACGTCAAATACGTCAAATGCTCGGACGAGCACGGCGTCATCGAGGACCCGAACGGCGTCCTGAAGGTGAACGAGAAGCTGCGCCTGGTGCCCGGCCATTGTGACCCGACCTGCAATGTCCACGACTGGTATGTCGGCGTGCGGAACGGCAAGGTCGAAAGCCTGTGGCCGGTCACCGCCCGCGGCCTGGCGTACTGAGGACGACGCATGTTCATCGTTTCCGAGGAAAGCTGCAAGAAACTGGTCGGTCGCGCCGACGCCTTCAAGGCGGTCGAGGCGGTGTTCGCCGCGATGGCCAAGGGCGACGCGTATAATTTCCCGGTCATCCGCGAGGCGATCGGCCACGCCGACGCGCTTTACGGCTTCAAGTCCGGCTTTGATCGCTCAGGCCTCGTGCTCGGCCTGAAATCCGGCGGCTACTGGCCGGGCAACGCGGCCAAGGGGCTGACCAATCACCAGTCGACCGTCTTCCTGTTCGACGCCGATACCGGTCAACTCAAGGCGCTGGTCGGCGGCAACTATCTGACGGCGGTCCGAACGGCGGCGGCGAGCGCGGTTTCGATCGCCCATCTCGCGCGCCCCGACGCCAAGGTGTTGGGCATGGTGGGAGCCGGCCATCAGGCCGCGTTCCAGCTGCGCGCCGCGGCCGAGCAGCGGTCGTTCGAGAAGGTGGTCGCGTGGAACTTCCACCCCGAGATGCTGCCGGCACTGGCCGGGGTGGCCGAGGAGATCGGCCTGCCCTTCGAGGCGGTGGAGCGCGAACGGCTCGGCGCCGAGGCCGACGTCATCGTCAGCATCACCTCCGCGCATGAGCCGTTGATGATGCGCGACTGGGTCAAGCCGGGCACCCATATTGCCTGCATGGGCACCGACACCAAGGGCAAGCAGGAGGTCGATCCGGCGCTGGTCGCAGCGGCCACGCTGTTCACCGACGAGATCGCCCAATCAGTGACGATCGGCGAGTTCCAGCACGCCGTCGCCGCGGGACTGGTCAAGGAGGAGGCGATCACCCCGCTCGGAGCGGTGATCAACGGCACTCATCCGGGGCGCACGTCCGACGACGAGATTACCCTGTTCGACGGCACCGGGGTCGGCCTGCAGGATTTGGCGGTGGCGTCCGCCGCCGTCGTGCTCTCGCGGCGATCCGGCGACGCCACCGAAGTGGCGCTCTGAGGTCAGGCGCCCCTGGCGTTGCGTGCGAGCCTATTCGATGATGCGGATGAGCGCGCTGGAGACGATGTCGCTACCGCCAACCTCCTCGCAATGCGATTCGAAGGTCGAGTTGCCGCTGAGATCGACGGTGTAACCGACGATCTGGGTGCAACCGTCACCGGTACTGGAATTGCCGCGGTATTTGAGATCCCCCGCCGGCATATAGACGGCGCCTTGCAGGATGGAGTCGGATGTACCGGCGACGGTGTGGGTGATGCCCGTTTGGTCGCGTCCGCCAAAGAACAGGATGCCCGAGAACGGTCCGCTCATCGGCGCCGACAGGTTCATCCGGGTGTTGCCTCCCAACTTCAGCCCGGCGCCGTTCGTCAGGTAGAAGGTGACGCCTAAGCCGACGAGACCCGCGGTAGCGGGATCGACACTGCCGCCGTTCACCGTGAAGTCGCCACCCTCTATGATGTAGAGACCCGGCTGAAAGACGACGTCTCCCTTGATGCTGAGGCCGTTGCAGAAGCGCATTGCGGCGACGCCGCTGGGATGGTTTTCGACCGGCGTCAGCGTCGTCGACGCATTGGGCTTTCCGACATTCTTGCTTTGGCAAGTCCCCTGGACGACTGGTTCGGCCACCGACGCATAGGGGTCGGCCACGGCCGCAGCATATTCCTTCGGCTGGTCGCAATCGGTCAGATCGAGAGCCGCGGTGGTCACGGTCGCGCCTACCGAATAGATGCACCCGGTCGACAAGGTCGCCGCGCCCTTCATCAGGAACGAGTCCGACGCGTTGGAATTGGAAGCGACGTCGCAGCCGGTCAGGCTGAGCGATGTCGAGCCCGATACGGTTACCGCTCCCGGCGCGGATGGTGACAAGGCCAGGATACAGGCTCTTGCCGTTTCGTTGATTTTGGCGACCGCCCGGGCGCCGATGTCGACGGGCTCGTTGCTGAACATGGCCGAAAACAGTCGAGGCTCGATCTGTGAAAGCAGGACCTCGACTGTATCCGGATCGCCGGCATTCGGCCCGGTCGCGACCGGCGAATTGACGATGAAATTGCCGGACGAACCCGAAAAGCCGGTTTGATTGGCGATATACAGCGCGGCCGTACGCATCCCGTCGGCGGTGTCTCCGGAACGCTTGCGGACGGCCGCGGCATGGACCGCCACATCGGCCGCGTGCTGCAATTCGCGCTGGGTCATGTACCAATAACCCGTCTCGACGCCGAGACCGATGCCGCCGATGACGACCGGAAACATGATGGCCGCGATCACCGACGTGCTGCCGATCCGATCGCCGACAAACCGTTGCAATGCTTCGCCCGCAAGCCGTCGGACGCGGCCGGTTCTCAAGCGCGCGACGCGTGCCGGCGGGGTCGCCGCGGCGCGGCGCTGATTGGTCTTGGGGGTGCTCAGAGCTTTTGGCATGGTCATTGCGCCTGCATGACCCGAATAATCGCCGGTGTGATGATGATGGCGAAAAGGACGGGAAGGAAAAACAGGATCATCGGAACGGTCAGCTTCGGTGGCAGCGCGGCGGCTCGCTTTTCCGCCTCGCTCATGCGCATGTCGCGGTTTTCCTGGGCCAGCACGCGCAGGGCCTGACCGACGGGCGTGCCGTAGCGCTCGGCCTGGATAAGGCTGGTCACGACGGCTTTTACCCCGTCGAGGCCTGTACGCAGACTGAGATTCTCGAACGCCTTGCGGCGATCCTGAAGATAGGAAAGCTCCGCCGTCGTCAGGTTCATCTCCTCCGCGAGCTCGATGGATTGGACACCGATCTCCTCGGACACCTTGCGGAATGCGCCCTCGACGCTCATGCCGGATTCCACACAGATCAGCATCAGGTCGAGCGCCTCGGGCCAGGCCCGGCGGATCGACGTCTGCCGCTTGGTCGTTCGGTTTTTCAAAAGAATGATCGGAAGGTAATAGCCGAAATAGCCGGCCCCCAGACCGATGGCGATCTTGGGAAGCAGTGGTGTCGCTTCACTGAGGAACATCACCATGTAACCGAGGGCGGCGACGAACATGGCGACTGGAGCGAGGATGCGCGCGGCCAGGAAACCGACCACCGGTCCTCGGCCGCGATAGCCGGCCCGCGCGAACATCCGGGCGATCTCGCCGTCCCCGACCTGTTCGGACAGATTGAAGTGATTCACGATGGCCTGATAAAATTTCTTGGGCGGCGCCCGCAGCAGCAGCGGATCCTTGCGATCGGAAAGATGGGAACGTTCGCGCAGGCGAATGCGCTCTCTTTCGTCGCCCACCTGCCGCATCCGCTCGCCGAGGGTATCGCGGGCGAGATACGGCCAGCTTACCAACAGGATGGCGGAAAAGCTCGAGAACGCCGACAGAAGGGCGATGACTGGTTTCGGGTCGGTCGGGATGAATGAGAAGTCCATCATCATCCTCAGAAATCGAAATTGATCATTTTGCGCATCACCAGGATGCCGAACATCATCCACACGGCGCTGCCGGCCAGGACGATATTGCCGAGGGTCTCCGTGAACAGCAGCGAGATGTAGTCGGGGGTGGTGACGTAGACGAGGCCGGCGACGATGACCGGCAGGGAACCGATAATTCCCCCCGAGGCCTTGGCTTCGGAACTCATCGCCTTGATCTTCGCCTGCATCTTCTTGCGCTCGCGCAGCACCTTGGAAAGATTGCCGAGGGCTTCCGCCAGACTTCCGCCGCTGCGGGCCTGGATGCCGATCACGATGGCGAAGAAGTTGGCCTCCGAGAGCGGCACCCGTTCGGCAAGGCGCTGCACGGCCTCGTCCATGGGGACGCCCAGGGTCTGATCCTCGACGACCGTCTTGAATTCGCTGCGCACCGGGTCCTGCGCTTCCGTCGCGATGATCTTCATGCAATCGCTCAGCGGCAGGCCGGATTTGATGCCGCGTACGATGACGTCGACGGCTGACGTGAATTCCGCCGTGAAACGTTTGAAGCGGCGGTTGCGGCGAAAATTGACGAAGAGGTGCGGCAGAAAAAGGCCGCCGGCGATCGCGAACCCGCCAGCCGCAAGCGGCTCGCCTCCCACCGCGACAACGAGAAGGAAGGTCAGGCTGGCAGCGGCAACGCACACTACGTAATAGGTTCGCTTCGACCAGCTGAGCTCGGCCTGCCGCAAGCGCACGACCAGTTGGGGCTTCGATTTGTTTCGCTTCGCCTGGCTTTTCTGCTTTTCCTCGATCTCGCGCAGGGTCTCCTCGACAGATCGTTTGCGGCGGGCGTTCTCGGAGTTGCGGTTGGGCCCGGCCAACGCCGGACCGCTGGTGGCGATCGCGGTGAAGCGGCTGTCGTAGGCGCGACGCTTGGCGCCGAGGGGATAGACGAAGGAAAGCAGTAGGCCACCGCTGCAGAGCGCCGCGAGAGCGTAGATCAAATTGGTCGGGGAGAGGCCGTCATACAACATGGTCAGGCGGCCACCGCGCTTTGCTCGGCGGCGTCGAGGGCTGCCGCGAGGCGCTTATCCTCGTTGTAGTAGCGCGCGCGATCCCAGAATCCCGGCCGTCCAACCCCGGTCGAACGATGGCGGCCGAGCACCTTGCCGTCGGCGTCCTCGCCGACCATGTCGTAGACGAACAGATCCTGGGTGGTGATCACGTCGCCCTCCATGCCGAGCACTTCGGTAATGTGGGTGATCCGGCGCGAGCCGTCGCGCAGCCGCGCGGCCTGGATGATGACGTCGACGGAGCCGACGATGATCTCTCGGACGGTGGTCGCCGGTAGCGAGAAACCGCCCATTGCGATCATCGATTCCATGCGCTTCAAGCATTCGCGCGGCGAGTTGGAGTGGATCGTGCCCATCGAGCCGTCATGGCCGGTGTTCATCGCCTGCAGGAGATCGAACACCTCGGGTCCGCGCACCTCGCCGACGATGATCCGCTCGGGACGCATGCGCAGGCAGTTCTTGACCAGGGCCCGCATGGTGATCTCGCCCTCGCCCTCGATATTGGGCGGGCGGGTTTCCAGCCGGACGACATGCGGCTGCTGCAACTGCAGCTCGGCCGAATCCTCGCAGGTGATGATGCGCTCGTCTTCGTCGATATAGCGGGTCAGGCAGTTGAGCAGCGTCGTCTTGCCCGAGCCGGTGCCGCCCGAAATGACGACGTTGCAGCGCACCCGGCCGATGATCTGCAGGATGGTGGCGCCCTCCGGGGAGATGGCGCCAAACCGGACCAGATCATCGAGCGTCAGCTTGTCCTTCTTGAACTTGCGGATCGTCAGCGTCGGTCCATCGATCGCCAACGGCGGCGCGATGACGTTGACGCGGGAGCCGTCGGCCAACCGCGCATCGCAGATCGGGCTCGACTCGTCGACGCGACGGCCGACCTGGCTGACGATCCGTTGGCAGACATTGAGCAGTTGCTGGTTGTCCTGAAAACGGACGTCCGTCTCCTGCACCTTGCCGTTCACCTCGATGAAGATGCGGTTGCGACCATTGACCATGATGTCGGCGATGTCGTCGCGGGCGAGCAGCGGCTCCAGCGGTCCGTAGCCGAGCACGTCGTCGCAGATTTCGCCGACCAGCGCCTCCTGCTCGGCGATGCTGATCTGAACCTTCTTCGCCGTGATGATGTCATTGACGACCTGGACGATCTCCTCGCGCGCTTCGTCGGTCTTCATGGTCGACAGGACGGACACGTCGATCGCGTCCACCAACGCGTCGAAGATCTCTCGCTTCAGGGAAAAGTGCTTTTCGCCGCGCGGCTGCTTTTCCGGGCGCACGACCCGCGGCGGCGTGATGGCGGTTTCGCTGGTGGGGATGACGCAAGCCACAGCGTCGTCGTTGGACGCGGCTGGAGTGCTCTCCTCTTCCGTCTTCCTGCCGAACATGGTTCCTCCGCAGCGATACGCTATGGCGGCCTGACGTCCGAGGATGGGGTCACGTCCATTGTGACGCCTGAAGCCGTGTGTCGGTTGCGCCGCACTTGCGGCGAACCGGCCGTCTCAGGATCTCGAAGCGGTCATCGCCTGACTGGGGGGATGCTATCGAACCACGATTGCAGCGCCGTAAAATCGATCGACGCAATTGTAATCAATAGCGAATAAATCGGGGCGGAATGCACCCAGCGGCGCAAGGGGCTGCGGTCAGTTCAGCGGAATGCGACGGGACACGCTCAGCGTCATGCCGTTTGCCGACACCCCCGGAACCACGAACTCAAAGGGATAGGTGATCGCGACCGTGCGAAACGACACGCCCGCTTCCGCAGCCGTGCCAAAATCAATTTGAAGAAGGTCGGGGCGGTTGCCGGTGAAGGATGTGCGGATTGTCGAATCCAGATCCGGATTTGGAACCGTCGCGTCGTTAAGAACGGAGCGAACCGCGAAATCCGCCGCGAAGGCGAGGTCGTTGCGGACATTCAGGGCCCGCCCGAATTCGACGACGCCGAGCGAAACAAGCAATAACGGAAAGCATATGATGGCGAATTCGACGGCCGTCGCACCCACATCGTCGTTTCGAAAGCGGTTCCGCAGGCTCATCGTACCTGCACCTGAATCTGCGGCCGGAAGTTGAGATCAGGAATGATCCAGCCGCTGTAAGTCTTTGTCCCGCCAATTTGATAGAAGCTGTAGGTCGGCGCTGATCCGGCGCAACTGGTCGAGGCGGGCACCGCGACGTCGGGCGCTTCCGGGCAGGCGTAATAGCGCGACACCGACATCACCAGATCGGGGGCGACCGCGGGGTCTGTCGGGGGCGGAAAATTCGGCGTGGCGGTGGCCGTCATGACGTCGATGACACGCTGCTCACCCGGATCGGCCATAGCGGTCTGGGCGCCCGCGCGCAGGACGTGGTCGATCGCCATTCGTTCGTTCAACGCCAGGCCGAGATCCGCCGTCGCGATGAGAGCGAAGAACAGGATCGGTGCGAAGAGAGCGAATTCGACCGCCGAGACGCCGTCCCTGCCGGCCATCAGCGCCTGGAAGCGATCCGCCGATCGCCGGAGACGAGGGCGGCTGCGTCGTCGGTCCCGGGAAAAGGGCGGCAGAGCGCGCATCGCGGTTCAACGCCTCCCGACCAAGCGCGCGGCAAGAGCATTGATGCCTTTCCTCGCGGGCCGCGACACCGCCTTGCCGCTGATCAGGGAGTGTGCGAGTTCGTCAAACGAGCGGGCCACGGGCGAACGGGCCGATGTTTCCCCGATCATGCGACCGTCATTGGCTGCGTTGCCGAAAAGCGCCGGGTCGAAGGGGATGCTGAGGCTGGGCTCAAGCGCGACGGCAGTGGCAAAGGCCGGAGCCTTGATCTCCGGGCGTTTCGGGATGCCGATCTGGTTCAGGACCAGCTTGGGAGGGCTGTCATGCGGCCGGGTGGACCGCAGGAATTCGATGACGCCCTTGACGTTGCGCATATTGGCGAGGTCCGGCGCGGCGGTGATGACGACGTCGTCCGCGTCGGTCAGAAGCCGTTTGACCCAGGCGGTCCACATATGGGGAAGGTCGAGGATCGTCAGCCTGGCGCTCGATCGCGCGATGTCGATGAGGCCGTTGAAATCCGTCTCCCGCAGATCGTAGGCGTTCGTCAGCGCGAGCGGCGGCGTCAGGATGCTGAGCCGTTCGCCACGCTGCGTCATGATCCGCTCCAACAGCACGTCGTCAAGCCGGTCGGCGTCGCTGATCGCGTCCATGACCCCCTGTGCCGCCTCGATGTTGAAGTCCAGGCCGGCGGTGCCGAAGGGTAGATCCATATCGATCAGAAGAACGTCGGAATCGAAGGACGAGGCCAGCGACCAGGCAGTATTGTGCGCCACGGTCGATGAACCGACGCCCCCACGCGCGCCAAAGAAGGCGCAGACCTTTCCCAGCTTCTGCGCGCCAGCGCTTTTGTAGAGGCGGCCGATCGTGGCGATCAGCGACATTACGTCCAGCGGGGCGACGACATATTCGTGGATGCCCTGCTCGATCACTTCCCGGTAGAGCGTGATGTCGTTGCGGTGTCCGATCACGATGACTTTGGTGCTGGTCAGGCAGACATCGGCCAGCGCGTTCAGCCCTGCGAACAGCGCGGCATTCTCGGCCGTCGTTTCAACGATGATGAGATTGGGGGTCGGACCCTTGCCGTAAAGCTCGATCGCAGCCGGCAATCCGCCGCCATGGACCGTCAATCGCGTCCGTTGCAGGCGTCGGTCCGACGCGGCCGCCTCGGCGGTCCGGGCAAGCTCCTCGGTCTCGGTGAAGACCGCGATGGCGATTTGCGGAATGATCAGGCTGCCGGTGGCGGACGCGTTCGTCGCCGCCTGTTTCGGCGGTGTCTTGTCCCCGGTAGCGGAGGAAGCAGGCATCATGGGCGCCTCGTCGTCCGTCAAGGCGACGACTGGCGAGCTCGCCACAGCGATCCCGCGGTATGTGGCGCGACCTTCACGACCTCCATCTTGCCGTCACGATAGACGCCGACTGTCGGCTCTCGGCGCTTGACCGCGAGCTTCGGTTCGTTGAGATCCGCTGCCGACCGCAAGGCCAGGGACAGAGTCCCGGAGGCCTCGGCGGCGGTGATCAATTCTACCTGTTGGATGTCCAGCTCGAGGGTTGCCGTCCGCCCGACCACGACCTGTTGCGGGTTGGCCGGGTCGGCGTTGCGGCTTTGGTCGACAGCCAGCACGCGGACATTCCTCAAGATCGCGCGGCTGACGCTCTGCGGCGGCTCGGTGCCGATGCTCGGTCGCGTGTAGGTGTGGACAACATCGACCCGGTCATTGGGCAGCACGAACCCGCCGGCCGTGTTTTCCGCCGAGACCCGGACCGCGACCGCGCGTTTGCCAGCCGGCAGCAGGGCGGACATATAGCCGGAGCCGGCCGGGGCCAGCTTGTCGCTGCGGATCGGTTCGCTTTCCTGGAACTGGCTTTTGACGAGCGAGCCGGCGAGCGTCTCGATCGCGTCGGGTTGGGAGGCACGGGTGATGAAACCGGCGGACACGGCACCTTCGGGCCATGACTGCCAGCGCATGCTGGTCTCTTCCAGCAATCGTCCCTGGCCGATCTCGGCGGATGCCACGAGCACTTCGCTCATCGCGATCCGTGCGATCTCAGGCGCCTGCTCGACCTGAACAGGAGTGTCGGGCTGGGCGAATGTGATCCAGGCAGCCAGTCCGCCCGAACTGAGCGCGGCCACGAAGATGAGAGCTCGAATCATTGTCCTACCGTGCGGGAAGGTTGTTATCGAACCCGCCTGCTTCCTCATAATCCGAGGGAGCTTAGGGCCGCGAGCTTGACCACCCGTTAAGAAAGGACGTTAACGGGACAGGTCGAATTGTCGTGGTCGTCGGGGGCTCAATCTTATCTTGGCTGCCGGGTGAACCGGGCAGCCGTCATTCCGCCGCGGGTGCCGCGGGCGCGGTTGCTGCAGGCTGCGCCGGCCCGGCAGTCTGCCCGATACCGCGATACACACGCACATTCCGTTCGGCCACCTGTCCGTCTGACCGTATTGCCGTGACGTTGCGATGAGGGGGAAAGGCGTTCGCCGTGTGGACCGCCATGTTCGCCTGCATCGCGTTGCCCGCGCCGAGTGAGATCGTATCGCGCTGATTGGCATAGTCCGCGCAGCCCGTCAGCAGGGCAGCGGCGGCAAGGACGACGATCTCAAGGCTGGGCGTGCGCATTGCCGTTATCCGTCTCGATGTCGATGATGTGGCCGTAGGGTCCCGAAATGCCTTGGCCTTCCTTGAACGATCGCAGCATGTCCTTATCCACCTCGAGAAGGCCGAGCGCGAACAGCTCGACGTCGTCGGGAGAGCGGGTCTGGTCGAGCGGGGAATAAAGTTGCTCGCCCGGGCTCGCCGGTTGGACGAGGCGGGGGGTTACGACCACCACCAGATCGGTTTCCTGCTTCTGGAAGCTGGTCGAACGGAACAAGGCGCCGAGGATCGGAACCTGGCCGATCCACGGCAGTTGCTCGATCGTCTTGGCGTTCACCGTCTGCAGCAGCCCGGCCATGGCGAAGCTCTGGCCGTCGCGCAGTTCGATGACGGTCTGCGCCTTGCGCGACGTGAAGCCGGGATTGCCGTTGACGACGACGGCTGGATCGATCTCGCTGACCTCCGTCATCACCCTGAGATTGATCAAGCCGCTATCCAGAACGGTCGGCAGGAATTCGAGACGGACACCGTAGGGGCGGTATTCGGTCTGGGTTGAGGAGGAACCGTTGGCGCCGACGACGGCCGCCTGGATCGGCACCTCGCCCCCGGCATGAAAGCTCGCCTTTTCGCCGCTCATGGTGGTCAAGTTGGGCTGTGCCAGCCGCCGCGCGAGGCCCTTCTTCTCGAGCGCATTGATGATCATGTCGACGCGAACGCCGGCGCTCTCGAGAACCTGAGCGACTAGCGATCCGAAGGGCGTGCCTTGCGAATTGCGCCCGGCATTGTCGTCGAGATAGGATTTCGGCTGGCCGGTGTCGGGATCGGCATTCAACCGGACGCGGGAGCCGATGACGCCGAGCGAAGTGCCACCGGACACGCGGAAGTTAACGCCGAGATCGCGGCCGGCGCTCCGCCTTGCCTCAAGCACGCGCACTTCCAGCGCGACCTGTTGGGCGTCGGTCACCGCTAGCGCGTTGATGACCGGCTCGGACGAGAATTGCTGGGCGACGTCCATCACCTTCACCGCGTCGGGCGCGCTCTTCACGGTTCCGCTGAGATGAATGCGATCGTTGAAATTGGTCACCTTCACCTTCGCGCTGGGGACGGCGGCGCGGATCGCGGAATGGACGTTGGCGAAGTCCATGCTGACACGAGTGTCGACGACGCCGAGCAGCCTGTCGCCGTCATCGTAGATCGAGATATTGGTGATCCCGTTCGACCGGCCCTGGATGTAAAAGGAACGATCGGACAATGGCACCACATCGGCGATCTTGACGTCGCCAACGACGAGATTGGCGAAGGGCCGGTTGGTGGTGATGGTGACCGTCGAGCTTTGCCGCACGACCACATTCGACACGCCGCCGTTGCCGATGGCGAGCATCCGCTGCTGGGCGGCCGCGGGAAGGACCGCGAGGCAAGCGAGCGTCGTCAGCGCGATGCATAGCAGTCGCTTTGCCGACGATGATGCACGGACGCCGCGGGGCGGTGTGACCGCCGGTTTCCAGTGATGGAACATATCCATCGAGCCCCTTTCGCGTCCCGGCCTCCGCTGTCGTCCGGTTGGTTCGGCGTATGCTCATCTGCGCGTGGATCCGCTACGCGGTTCAAGCGACAAACAGGCGTCGGACCCCGATGCGGTCCGCACGCCGCGGCAGTCTGCGACGAGATGGTTAAGGGCGGGTCAACAGGAGAAACGCCTGGGACCATTCGATGCGCTAACCTTGCACGTTGGGACTACCTGCCCGCATTGCGGCAGCCGTTTTTTCATCCGCTGGAAAGAATGTCTCGATTGCGATTTCGGACAAGGTGATATCGGTGGCCGTGCCGAAGACAGTTGTCGTGCTAAGAAAGGCAAATCTGTCGCCTTTGATAGCAAGCTCAAGTCTGACGGCAATGGGAGCGCGTGCCGCGCCTCTATCGTTCGGACGCCATGGTTTGGCGTCGCTGGGAACAGGATAGGCCGTCAGTTCATCGAGCAGCGATTTCAGACCTGCATCGTTGGACTGCTCCACCTGTTCCTTCAGCCTGGAAACCAAATGCGCCCGCCATTCGCGGAAATTCAAGATGCGGGAAGCCAGACCATCGGGATGCAGGCTGAGGCGCAGAACATTAACCGGTGGCGCCAGAAGCTGCGACGCTATTCCTTCCAGGAACGGCGCGATCGCGCCATTGGCGGAGATCATGTTCCAGTGACGATCAACCGCTAAGGCAGGGTGTGGTTCATGGCCTTTCAGGATTTGATCCACCGCCTGTCGAGCGGCTGCCATGGCATCGTCATCGAGAGGCCGCTCCCGGTAGAGCGGGGCAAAGCCCGCGGAAATCAGGATCGCGTTGCGTTCGCGGAGCGGCATAGCGAGACCTTCCGCGAGACGCAGCACCATATCCCGGCTGGGCGACGCCCGTCCCGACTCGACAAAGCTCAAATGGCGCTGAGACACCTCCGCTTCGACAGCCAGTCCAAGCTGGCTCAAACGTCGACGCTGACGCCAATCGCGCAAGATGTCGCCCACTGCGATCATGGTTTCGGTCATTGAGCGAGGTTAGCCGAAAGCGCAGGGCTTTCAATTACCTTTGACGTAATCGACTTGGCGCCGGCGGTCGGGAAACTGGATCGAGGACCTTCGCGGATGGTCCGTTCAAGAACCAGGAGAACCAAACATGACCGCCATCACTTCTCTTTCAATCCGGTCCCTTCTCATGATCGATGCTGCGGCTTGTGGCCTAATGGGTACATTGCTGATGACATCATCGCGTCCCTTGCAAGCATTGACGCGAATTCCGGTGGAGCTGCTTTTCTATGCGGGCGCCATTCTGTTCCCAATCGCCGCTTTCATGGCGATAGCCGCCGCATTCCCCCAGCCCCAGCTAGCGGCCGTCTGGACTGTCATCCTCGGCAATTTGGCGTGGATCGCTGCGAGTATCATCCTCCCCTTCACACTCATTTCTCCCAATGCTTTAGGATGGGCTTTCCTCCTCGGACAGGCAGCCGTCGTGGCCGTCCTCGCCAAGCTGGAAAGGGGTGCAGTAAGCCGGATGGTAGCGACTTGAGGAAAGTGCGGAACCAGAAGGTCTGCGATCGCACCGAATTGCTCGTCTGAGGAGCGATCAAGCCTCTCCGAAAGATGTGACCTCTATTGCCACACAGGTGGTCGCCGCACTCTCCCAAGCAGTCCTAGTGGATTGAATTTGACATTTGATACCCATGTGCGGCGGGCTCGAAATCAAATGTCAAATTTGAAAAATCCACTAGAGTCATAAAATTGCTAGTGGTCCTTTGATTTCGACATTTGCTTGCCAGGGTGCTCCAAGGGGATGCAAATGTCGAAATTGGATCACTAGCGGGCATCCACCCGTCGGTAGGCCACGGATCCATCGGGAAGCTCTTGTCGCTGGAATTCCGGCGAGGCGGGCCCCAACGACTCATCGAATGGGGGCCCACCTTGCGCGGCGAATTTCACGGCTCTTCGTTGCTCCGTGTTTTGGCTCGGGTTGGCCGTTTCGGTCAGCTCGGTGATGGCCAGAAGGGCGCCGGCAAAGGTCTCGTCCAGCCTCGCGCTGGTGTCATCGAGTGTGTCCACGCTTTGGCCGACGGAAACCCGGAGCTGTCCCAGCCCATCCGCCAATCCGCCCAATCCGGCGTCGACCCGGTCGATCCTGCCCTGGATCGCGCGATCGACGCGATCGGCGGCGCCGTCGACGCGGCCGCTCAGGCGTTGTTCGATACCGTCAAGCCTGGCCATGCGGTTGTCTAGGGTGTCGAGGTCCTGCATGGGGCGCCATGCGAGCATCATCGTCACGGCGACGGCCAGCGTGGCGGACAGACAGGCGCCGTTCAAGACAAGTAGAATCGCCGACCAGGAGCGTTTCGTCTCGGGCGGTGTTTGCGTCTCCTGTCGGTCCGTGACGGGGGCTGGAACCGGGGCGGGGGCCTGATTTTCATGAACCTGGGCTGTGTGAACCCACGCGGGCATGGCAGTCACCGATCGACCTTTCATCACGGGCGCTCAGCTCCTTTTGGCTCGAGAGACGCTGTTGCGGAGAAGGCGCAAATTGTTGGCGACGGTGACGCTGCGGGGGGCGAGCGCCTGCGCTTTGGCAAAGTGCCGGGCGGCGGAGCGCAATTCGCCGCGCAGCAGCGCCGAGTAGCCGATGTTGTTGTAGTACTCGACCGTACCGGGAATGAGCTTGGCGAGCGCGCCATAGGCCGTATCGGCGGTGTCGAACTGGCCGAGCTGATCGGCCGAGGCGGCAAGGCCGAGCCAGGCAGCCGGGTTGTTCGGATAGACTTCCGCCGATTTCTTGAATAGCGCGTAGGATTTGCCGTAATTGCGGGCCTTGAACTGGGTTCTGGCCTCGGGCAGCAGACGAATGTCTTCAATGGCGGCGGCATAGCCAAAGGACGAAGCGCCGAAGGCGTCGTCCAGATTGGAGGACCGACAGCTGGAGAGGGCAGCGGCGAGGCTGACGGCCATGATCACCAGATGTTTCGTCATCGACATGCTTTCCCTCCAGTGATCAAGACGGAAAGCTGCTCCTTCTCGCCGATCACCGTCCGTGTGAGCCGTGTCCACAGTCGACCTCGGCGCCCCGGATGGACACCTTTCCACGGATTCTCTTAATTCGCCGTTGATGACCGGTGGCGGCAGGCTGGATGCTGCGGCACGGCGCGCCGGGCAAGGGAATTGGCTGCAAGCCGCGGAACGTCTAATACCAACCTGCGGCGATAGGGACCTATTCGATGGCGCTGAACGGGCTTGTCCGGCCAGGAGCGACGCGCGGGTCGATGCGGCGCATCGGGCAAGCGGTGCGACGCCGTCCGGCGAGCCCGTCCAGCCCACCGAAGGCCGGGCGCTCGCCGCGCCTGGCTTCGTCACGTGCCTCGCCCGATGCGCCGCATCGCGCGTCGTCCCGCTCCTCGCCACGCATCGGCGCCAAGGTGCGGGGAATGGCCGGTCGAATGGGTTCCTATCACCGCAGGTTGGTATAACGCTGTCCGGGGCATCGTCGCGGTTCGACAGAAACCGCAAGAAGCCGTCTATGGAGACCATCCCGGTTCTTCATGATCCGCCTGCCCGTCAGATCCTTGTCGGCGGTGAGCACTGGAATGGGTTGTAACGTGCGCAAACTTGACCTGGACGACCAGACCATCGCCGTCATCGGGCTGGGCTATGTCGGCCTTCCATTGGCGGTGGAGTTCGGCCGAAAGCGCCGGGTCGTCGGATTCGACATTCGCCACGAGCGGATTGCGGAGCTTCAGGGCGGGCGGGATGCCACGCTGGAAGTCGATTCAGCCGGCCTGGCTGCGGCGGAATTGGTGACTTTCACCACGAACCCGGACGCGCTCAAGGCCTGCGGCGTCTTCATCGTGACGGTTCCGACCCCCATCGATCGCGCCAACCGTCCGGATCTGGGCCCGCTCGTTCGGGCGAGCGAGACGGTGGGAAAGGCGATCTCGGAAGGGGCCGTCGTCATCTATGAATCGACGGTCTATCCGGGTTGCACCCGCGATGTCTGCGTCCCGATCCTGGAGCGATTGTCGGGCCTGACGCTGAACGAGGGTTTCTTTCTTGGCTACAGCCCTGAGCGAGCAAACCCGGGCGACAAGCAGCACCGGCTGACGACGATCACCAAGGTGACCAGCGGCTCGACGCCGGACGCCGCCGAGGCCATCGACCGGCTCTACGGTTCGATCATCACCGCCGGCACGCACAAGGCGAGTTCGATCGAGGTCGCCGAGGCTGCCAAGATCATCGAGAACACCCAGCGCGACCTTAACATCGCGCTGATGAACGAGCTGTCGATCATCTTCGATCGGCTCGGCATCGACACGCTGGACGTGCTGGCCGCCGCCCGGACGAAATGGAACTTCCTGCCGTTCAGGCCGGGCCTCGTCGGGGGGCACTGCATCGGCGTCGATCCCTATTATCTGACGCACCGGGCGCAGGAGGTCGGCTATCACCCCGAGGTCATTCTGGCCGGCCGCCGGATCAACGACCGGATGGGGCATTATGTGGCGGACCAGGTCGCGCGATCGATGATGCGCCGCGGGTTGCCGGTCGTGGGGAGTCGGATCCTCGTCATGGGCATCGCCTTCAAGGAGAATTGTCCCGACCTTCGCAATTCGAAGGTCATCGACATCGTCAACGATCTGCGGCAGTGCAATGCCCAGATCGACGTCTGGGACCCGTGGGTTTCGCCGGCGGACTGCCGCCAGGAATTCGGCATCGACTGTCTGACGACGGCGCCGGACGAGGCGGTCTATGACGGGATCGTTCTCGCCGTCGGACACCGCCGGTTCGCCGAGATGGGAGCGGCCGCCATTCGCCGCTTGGGCAGGGAGGGCGCGGTGCTTTACGACGTCAAGGGCATCTTCGCCGAACACGAGACGGACGGGCGCCTCTGATGACGATCCTGGTCACCGGCAACGCCGGGTTCATCGGCTTTCACGTGGTTCGGCGTCTCTTGGAACGCGGCGACAGCGTCGTCGGCTTCGATGTCGTCAACGACTATTACGACCCGGCGCTCAAGGAAGCGCGGCTGCGTGTTCTTGAAGAGGCGGCCGGCAAATCAAACGGCGACTACGTCTTCGTGCGGGCCAATCTCGCCGACCGCGACGCGGTGAACGCTTGCTTCGCGGAGCACCGGCCGGACCGGGTAATCCACCTCGCGGCGCAGGCCGGCGTGCGCTATTCGCTGGAAAATCCGCTCGCCTATGTCGAGAGCAACGTCGTGGCCTTCACCAACATCCTGGAGGCTTGTCGGTACAATCAGATCCGGCATCTGACCTATGCGAGCACCTCCAGCGTTTACGGCGCCGATACGGCAATGCCGTTTTCCGAGCATCAGAGCGTCGATCATCCCGTGCAATTTTACGCCGCGACCAAACGCGCCAACGAATTGATGGCGCATTCCTACAGCCATCTGTTTCGGTTGCCGACGACCGGGCTGCGGTTCTTCACAGTCTACGGTCCCTGGGGACGGCCGGACATGGCGCTGTTCCTGTTCATCCGGGACATCCTTGAGGGCAAGCCGATCAAGCTGTTCAACGGCGGCAACCACACCCGCGACTTCACCTTCGTTGAAGATATCGCCGAAGGCGTGGTCCGGGCGAGCGACAACATCGCCCAGCCCAATCCGGACTGGAATAGCGATCGGCCGGACCCGGCGACGAGCAACGCGCCGTTCCGCCTGTTCAACATCGGCAACAACGCGCCAGTGAAACTTCTCGATTACGTCGAGGCGCTGGAGGAGGCGCTCGGCCGCAAGGCGGAGCGTGAACTGCTGCCGCTGCAGCCGGGCGACGTGCCCGACACCTTCGCCGACGTCAGCGAACTGGAGCGGGCGATCGGCTACCGGCCGGCGACGCCGGTGCGCGAAGGAGTGCAAGCTTTCGTGGACTGGTATCGGCGCTACTATGATGGTGGCGCGGGGAGCTGAGAGGATAGGAGCCCCGAGGACACGCCTCAGCCGCAAAGCGGCGCGGATATCAGGCGAGATCGTCCTCGCTATCCCTTCAGGCGACGGTCAGTGAAATTGCGGCGATTGGCGGCGATGGCGCGGGTCGCGGCGAGGGCGTCGGCGTCGCCGGCCAGTGCCTCGATGCGGTCGACCTGGTTGATCGCGACCAGCCGCAGCAAGTCCTCGCGCACCCGGCCGCCCGCGTCGCGGGGGAGACGCTCGACCGCCTGGACGACATCCGGGCGCGGCGCGGCGGCGGCGAGCAGCCGCTTTTCCAGAGCGGGCGCGTCATTGCCGGGAGCGGTTTCGACAAAGGCGTAAATGCCGACCCCCTGGCGCTTGGGATAGGGAAAGGGTGACAGGGCATGGGCGAGGATCGCCGGGTCGGACGCCAGCCGCGCGCCGATCGCCTTACCCTCGGTATCCATGCGGTCATGGGTGCCTTCGCCGTCGGACCAGTTGAACAGCCCGCGGGTGATGGCGTTGTAGATCGGCTTGAAGGTCTGCATCCACAGCCGCGCTGGCAGGCTCTTGGTGGCCAGCAGCTTTTTTTCCGCCGGGGTCAGCGCTTGCGGGCAGAAGCTGCGTTTCTGCTTGAGGAGATGGCGGATGTCCTCGCGCGCCATGAGGCGGAACAGCTTGGAGCGGCGGGCGAAGATGGTGGCGAGCTGCATGTCGATCAGCGCCGCCTTGCCGTCGGGGGTGATCAGCCAATTCTGCGGCTTGGCGAGGTCGTTGTGGGTGATGCCGGCGCGGTGGACCTGCCGCAAAAGTCGCTTGGCGTCACGGAAATAAGCCACGTTGCCGACCGGCTTGGCGACATGCAGCGGCGTGCCCTCGATCCACGAACGGTAGAGCGCGCTCTCGTCGACGCCGAGTAGTTTCGGCGTTCCCGCCACCGCGTCGAGGGCATCCAGGGCCCGGATTTCACGACCGGCCAGATGCCAGGCGAGCGGCCGCGCCCAGCGCGCCGAACGGCTGACGCGGCGGCGCGTCACCGCCGTGTCGGGCGCGTTCTCCAGATGGCCGAAGGCGATCTCGCCGAATATGTCGCGCTTGAGGACCGTGCCGGCGACGAACGGAGAGGGCAGATGGGGGTGTGATCGCTGCATGGGCCTCGTCAAACCGGAACGTCTCGCACTGGCGACCGCCTCGCCGGATCTCACGTTCGATATGGGTGCCATTATCGACCGGGGATCGCCGAAAGGAAAGCCGGGGGTGACCCGACTTAACGATCCATTCGTATTGACCGGCATTCTTCGCGCCGCTGCCCTTTCCATCGCGGGGCGACAATGAAATACAAGACAGACTTGCCGCCCGCCTTACCAACCTCGTCACCGTCAGTCGAAGCCCATGTCCGTCGAGAGTCCCTCCGTCCCTTCCGTTGCGCCAATCGCACCGGAGGCGGAGGCGCCGCCGGAGCGCGAGGTCGCGCTGCCGCTCATGCTGCTGTTGGCGCTGGTCGTCGGCATCGTCGCCGGCCTCGGTGCGATCGTGTTCAAATATCTGATCGCCTTCATCTACAATTTCGCCTTCTACGGCCGAATCAGCATCGATTTCGATCCCAACGCCTATGGCGCTCCCAGCCCGTGGGGCGCCGGGATCATCCTGGTTCCGGTGATCGGCGGGCTGATCGTGGTCTGGCTGGTGCGCAGCTTCGCGCCCGAGGCCAAGGGGCACGGCGTGCCCGAGGTGATGTACGCGATCTATCACAATGGCGGTAACGTGCGCGGCGTCGTCGCCGTGGTGAAGTCGCTGGCCTCGGCGATCTCGATCGGCACCGGTGCCTCGGTCGGCCGCGAGGGGCCGATCATCCAGATCGGCTCGTCCTTCGGCTCGACCTTCGCCCGAGCGCTCGGACTCGTCCGGCATCAGAAGATCACGCTGTTGTCGGCCGGCGCCGGCGCCGGCATCGCGGCGACCTTCAACACGCCGCTCGGCGGCGTCTTGTTCGCCTCCGAGGTGCTGCTGCCGGAGATCTCGGCCCGCACCTTCCTGCCGGTGGTCGTGGCGACGGCGACCTCGACCTATGTCTTCCGTCTGGCCATGGGCATTGAATCGGCGTTCCTGCTGCCGCTCGGCGCTTTCGGGCAGACCGAGGCGGTGAACGGCGCCGAGCTGGTTCTGGCGGCGCTGCTCGGCGTGGTCGTGGGCGTCGCGGCATGGCTCTTCGTAAAGCTGCTGGCCGCCTCCGAGGATGTGTTCGAGGAGTCCAACCTCAATCCCTACATCCAGAACATCATCGGCATGACCAGCGTCGGGCTGATGGGCTATGTGTTCCTGCTGAGCAGCGGGCAATACCACATCTACAGCGTCGGCTACGCCACCATCCAGGACATCATCGATGGCGGCCACACCAGCGCGCTGCTCTTGCTTTTGCTGTTCGCCGGCAAGCTCGTCGCCACCTGCGTCAGCCTCGGATCGGGCGCCTCGGGCGGCATTTTCTCGCCGAGCCTGTTCATGGGCGCGACTCTCGGCGGGGCGGTCGGCGCGCTCGGGATGATGGTGGCGCCGGACGCCGGCCTCAGCGTCGAGACCTTCGCCGTCATCGGCATGGGCGCCATGGTCGGCGGCGCCACCAGCGCAGCGATGACCGCGATCGTCATGATCTTCGAGATGACCCGCGACTACGAGATCATCCTGCCGCTGGTGCTGGCCGTCGCCATCGCCATCGGCGTGCGCCGCGCGCTGATCCAGTCCGACATCTACACCATCAAGCTCAGACGGCGGGGCCGGCCGATCCCGACCGACCGGACCACCAACATGTTCCTGGTCCAGCCGGTCAGCGAGGTGATGGAAACGAGCTTCGAGATACTGCCGGGGTCGATGACGGTGAGCGACGCGCTCAAGCACATCGACGTCGAGACGACACGGGTGATCCTGACCGACGGCAACCGCATCACCGGCTTCGTGCGGTTCGGCACGATCCCCTATCGCGCCGACCGTTTTGCCAGCCAGACGCTCGCCGATATCGGCTCGACCGAGTTCATCATCGCCTCGACGCAGAACAACCTGAACACCGTCGTCACCCGCATGAACCGCAGGAACCGCTCCTACGCGATCGTCGTCAACGACGTGCGCGGCCTGCCGCGGCCCGAGGACATCGCCGGCATCATCAGCCGCGAGGAAATCGCCAAGGCGGTGGTGCAGAACCATTACGGGTGAGGGGGGCGGCTGGATTGCGGCTAAGAGTCCGTTTCGAAACTCACTGCGGCGGGTTCAAAGGCCCCTCGGATGGTCGCTCCGCAATGACATGATACCCGATTTCCGCGGGTTTGGGCGTCCCGGGTGAACCATGGAGGCTGGTCTTGGCAGGGTTTCGAAACGGCCTCTAAGCGGTCGTTGGTATGGCGACCATTTTCGCCGTTTCTGCGGTTGGATGCGAAGCCGACAGCGGTCGTTCGTTTGTGAGCCAGCGCACGGGCCATGTTGCAAGCGGGCACGGCGGTGTAGAACGGTGGTTGCATGCAGCGGCTACGCACTCAGGAAGGAATGGAGATTGGAGGATATGTCGGGTTCGGACCGAGATGCGGTGTCGGTCAACGTTGGCGAACTGGAATTCTCGGATGGCACCAAGATACAGCTTGGCGAGAGCGATATCGTTGTGTTCGTTGGACCGAATAACGCCGGTAAGAGGCCGTTTCGAAACCCTGCCAAGACCAGCCTCCATGGTTCACCCGGGACGCCCAAACCCGCGGAAATCGGGTATCATGTCATTGCGGAGCGACCATCCGAGGGGCCTTTGAACCCGCCGCAGTGAGTTTCGAAACGGACTCTAAGAGCGCGGCGCTCCGAGAGATAGAGGACGCGTTTTCTCAAAAGAAGGGGAAGGTATTCCGGACTGTATCACTCAGGCAGTCCGGCACGGGCGACGATGTCGCAGAATTTGTTAAACACCGTAGTCGAGAGACCTTCGAAGGGGCGGACACTTGGTATTCTGGTCTAGGTTATCGAATGTTATCAAGGCTCATAATTAGCGAATGGTCCAGTAATATCAGTATATTTACGGCCATCTTCCTGAGAAGGTTGTCGACTGAGAGGCCGTTTCGAAACCCTGCCAAGACCAGCCTCCATGGTTCACCCGGGACGCCCAAACCCGCGGAAATCGGGTATCATGTCATTGCGGAGCGACCATCCGAGGGGCCTTTGAACCCGCCGCAGTGAGTTTCGAAACGGACTCTGAGACGCGAATAACGCAAAGTGATCCCGTCCCCTCGATCAATACACTCGAGCAGGATCCGTCGCACCCTATTCATTTGCTTGCAGCCGACGATGCGCTGGAGCAGCGGATCAGTGGCTATTTTCGACGCGCGTTCGGGAAGGATTTGATCGTCTTCCGGGGCGGCGGTAGCGTCGTGCCACTATTTGTGGGCGATGCCGCCAGGCCTGCCGAGGGAGAAGACAGGGTTTCGACCTCCTATCTCAAGCGCCTTCGCGATCAGACCGTGCCTCTTCACGAACAGGGCGACGGAATGCGAAGCTTCGCGACGATGATCCTCCATCTGCTCGCGATGGACGATCCGTCGATCTTGATGCTCGACGAGCCGGAGGCCTTTCTACATCCGCCACAGGCGCGGCTTATCGGCGAATTCATTGCGAAAGAACGGGCGCCAAATACTCAGCTTTTCATAGCAACTCATAGTCCGGACCTCCTTCTGGGCTTGCTCAGCGCAGCGCCAGACGCGCTGAGGGTCATCCGACTGCAGCGGGTCGGAGCGGTAAACCGTGCGAAGGAGCTTGAAAAAGATCAGGCTAAGAGGCCGTTTCGAAACCCTGCCAAGACCAGCCTCCATGGTTCACCCGGGACGCCCAAACCCGCGGAAATCGGGTATCATGTCATT